>NZ_VLJG01000055.1:0-14778 GCF_007829415.1 Aminobacter sp. J44
GAATCCGATCGAACGCCTTAACGGGGAGATCAAGCGGCGCACCGATGTCGTCGGCATATTCCCGAATGACGACGCCATCGTGCGTCTCGTCGGAGCCCTGCTGCTCGAACAGAACGATGAATGGGCCGTTCAGCGTGCCCGCTACATGACGCTGGAAAGCGTCGGACAATTGAGCGATGATCCCTTCATCAGCCTGCCAGCAGTAGCAGCACGCTGACCAACCCGGCCAAGCCGGACAGCACGGCGACCAATGCCGTCAGTTACACCACGCGGTGGGACACCATCCCCGCTGGCCAATAGCTGACCGACCGGAAACCATCCCACAATGGCCGGAGGGGAGTTTGAAGGCCTAGATAAAGCGGCCATCCGCGTTCGATCCGGATGGCCGCTTTAGTTCAGATTTCAGTTCTCTCTGCGAGGAGGAGGGCGTCCTCCACGTCGACGCCAAGATAGCGCACCGTGTTCTCGATCTTCGAGTGACCCAGCAGGATCTGGATGGCGCGGATGTTACCTGTCGCCCGGTAGATCATCGACGCTTTCGTCCGTCGCAGCGAGTGGGTTCCATACTCTTCCGGACGTAGACCGATAGCGGCTAGCCATTCGTCTACCAAGCGCGCGTACTGCCTCGTGCTCATGTGCCGTGTGTGATCGGCTCGGCTCGGGAACACATAGTCCTCAATCGAGCCCCTACGTCGTTCGAGCCATGCCAGAAGGCTCGCTCTCACATCGCTGGTGATCTCGAACTGGACCGGCCGCCCCGTCTTTTGTTGGATCACGATCGCCCGAGTGCGTATTTCAGGTCCGGCAACAACATCGCGGATCTTGATCTTGACTAGGTCACACCCGCGCAACTTGCTGTCGATCGCCAAATCGAACAGCGCGCGGTCCCGAACGCGTCTCTCGCGATCGAGGAAAAAGCGAACTGCCCAGATCTGCTTCTGGGTAAACGGACGCTTGGTGCCGACCTTCTTTCCGGCATTCCAAGCTGCGCGGTCGCGGCTGGCATCATCAAATATCGAATGGCCCATGTGAGTTCTCCTCGGCCGGGATTGGCCGCAAGAGAAACGTCATGGAACACTACCGTTCAGGGGCCGACTGCGGACTGTCCGGTTTCCGCAGAAGACTTGGGTAAGCCGACATTCCGTTGTCGACCCCTTTCTCGTCATTCCGCCCACCGCTGACACTGCCTAGAAGCGGACATTGTGCCGAGAGGATCCAGGCCGGGGCAATGTCGGCACCTTGATGTTTCCCTGTTGACTGGATATCTCCATATATCGGAGATCATAGATATATGGATAACGCAGCAGCTCTTGCAGCTTTGGCGGCTCTCGGCCAAGAAACCCGCCTCGACGTCTTCCGGCTGCTCGTCAAGGCAGGCCCTGAAGGACTTCCCGCAGGCGAGATCGGGGAGCGTCTCGGTACCGTCCAGAACACAACCTCTTCGCACCTGAAGATCCTTGCGCAAGCCGGACTGATCCACGCCGAGCGCGACGGCCGCACCATCCGCTATGCCGCCGAGATGACAGGTTTCCGCGATCTGCTGGCTTTCCTGATGGAGGATTGCTGCAACGGCGCGCCGGAACTCTGCCGTCCGGTCATTGACGCCATTACCTGCCGCTGCTGAGCAGCAGGGCCGTCTGAAGGATAAATCATGACAGATACCACACTCGCCGCGCCTCGCCAGATGCCCGCCGCCATCGGCTTCTTCGAGAAATACCTGACCCTGTGGGTGGCCCTCTGCATCTTGGCGGGCATCGCGCTGGGCTACCTGATGCCTGGCTTCGTTGGAGCGGTCGCGCAGGCCGACGTGGCCCGCGTGAACCTGCCTGTCGCGGTCCTGATCTGGCTGATGATCGTGCCCATGCTGCTGAGGGTCGATTTCCGCTCCCTCTCCAGGGTGGCGACCTACTGGCGCGGCATCGGCGTCACGCTGTTCATCAACTGGGCGATCAAGCCGTTCTCGATGGCGCTCCTCGGCTGGCTCTTCATCGGCTGGCTGTTCCGGCCCTACCTGCCCGCCTACCAGATCGACTCCTATATTGCCGGCCTGATCATCCTCGCGGCGGCACCCTGCACCGCCATGGTGTTCGTCTGGTCGGCCCTGACGAAGGGGGAGCCGAATTTCACGCTCTCGCAGGTCGCGCTCAACGATGCAATCATGGTGGTGGCTTTCGCGCCCATCGTCGGCCTGCTGCTCGGTCTGTCGGCGATCACCGTTCCATGGGACACGCTGGTCCTTTCAGTCGTCCTCTACATCGTCCTGCCCGTGATCGTCGCCCAGGCAATTCGATCGCGGCTACTGGCTTCAGGCGGCCAGGCCGCTCTCGACAGGCTGCTCGCACGGATGCAGCCGCTTTCCCTGATCGCGCTCCTTGCGACGCTGGTCCTGCTCTTTGCTTTCCAGGGCGAGCAGATCGTCGCGCAGCCGATGGTGATCGCGCTGCTCGCAGTGCCGATCCTGATCCAGGTCTACTTCAACTCCGGGCTCGCCTACCTGCTCAACCGAATTTCCGGGGAGCGGCACTGCGTTGCCGGACCTTCGGCGCTGATCGGCGCTTCGAACTTCTTCGAGCTGGCCGTCGCCGCCGCCATTGCGCTGTTCGGCCTTCAGTCAGGCGCAGCGCTTGCCACCGTCGTGGGCGTGCTGGTCGAGGTTCCCGTCATGCTGTCTGTCGTCTGGATCGTGAACCGCTCCAAGGGCTGGTACGAACGCGGCGCTGCGGTGAAACAGACATCCTGACCTGGAGGCGACCATGACGATCACGATCTACCACAATCCCGCCTGCGGCACGTCCCGCAACGCTCTCGCCATGATCCGCCAATCCGGCGAGGAGCCGGAGGTGATCGAGTATCTGAAGACGCCGCCGTCCAGGGAGAAGCTCGTCCAGCTGATCGCGGCAATGGGGATCAGTCCGCGAAACCTCCTTCGCGAAAAGGGGACGCCCTATGCCGAACTCGGGCTGGGCGATCCCAAGTGGAGCGATGACGAGCTGATCGACTTCATGATGGAGCATCCGATCCTGATCAACCGACCGATCGTGGTCACGCGGCTCGGCGCTAGGCTCTGCCGCCCCTCCGAGGCCGTGCTCGACATCCTGTCGAACCCGGACATTGGCCCTTTCACCAAGGACGACGGCGAAGTTGTCATCGATAGCGAGGGCAGGCGCGTCAGGTGAGGCGAGCGCCCCGCGGTCGGCCAGCATCCCCTGGATGTCCACTGTCCCGTGTCAGCCGGACCAACTCGAACACCGCGGCGAGGATGACCGCCGCCCCTGCCCATTGCACGGCTGACAGCCGCTCTCCGAGAAAGATGAACGCGAACGTCACGCCGAACACCGGGATCGCGTTGAAATAGCTTCCCGCCACGGCGGCCGGGACCGACCGCAATGCCGCGACGTAGAGCCAGTACGCGGCCGCGTAGTAGAGAAGCCCTGAGAGCGCGGCAGCCGCGGCCAGTCCAGGGGAGAGTCCTGCGAGATCGGACGGACTGCCGTGGGATGTTCCCCACAGGAGGAGCGCGACCGCCCAGCCCAGTCCCGCAGTCTGCTGGACTGCGACGATGAACAGGGGATCAAGGCTCTCGCTCAATCGGCGCGAGAAGACGGTGTAGAAGGCGCAGGACAGCACGGCTCCGAGCAGGAGAAGGATTCCCGCGGGGTCGTTCTCGTTTCCCTGGAAGCCGCTCCAGGCGTCGGAGACCAGCGAGACCCCGAACATGCCCGCCAGCATCACGGCAAGCAGCCGCGGCGTCACCGGCTCGCGCAGGAACACTGCCGCCAGCCCGAGAATCATCAGGGGCTCAGCCGCCCACAGCAGTGTCGACACGCTCGCGGAGATGCGGGCGAGGCCCATCAGGCTCAGCGTGTAGGAGATGCCCGGGTTAAGCAGGCCGAGCAGGATGAGCGGCAGCATCAGCCGCGGCGACCCCACCCGTTCCCTGGAGAAGGAGAACGCGATCCAGAGCGCGGCGGCGCTGGGGGCGAGCTGAAGTACCAGGAGGGTGACGGCCGGGATCGAGGCAAGAAGGGCTTTGCTGAGGACGGTGGCGCCGCCCCAGAGGGCGCAGGCGAGGACCAGGAGGACAGCCGGAGAACGGCGCGTAGAGGTGCGCATCGAAGGACACTCCAGAAGGGGTTCGTCAGGGTGAAGCGAATTCAGCCGTGGCGGCTGTCGCACCCGTCCGCGTCGCAGCGGTCGTAACTGGGCCTTCTGGGAGGTCGGGACATCTGGCCTCACGAACTGTGTCCGAAGACGACGGTAGCACCTCGGGCCGTCGTTCGGCAATTCGGCTTGCTGAACTCTTAATTCGACAGTCATCGAAATTAAATTGACGACACCCGATAAGGCGTCTAGCCTATTTCCATGAAACTCGAATTAGCAGCATCCCAGCTCGAGGCGCTCGGCAACCCCACGCGCCTGCAGCTATATCGAATCCTTGTTCGCGCCGGCGGCGAAGGTCTTCCCGTGGGCAGCGTCCAGGAGAAGCTCGGGATCGCGGCCTCGACGCTCTCCCACCACCTGAAGAGACTGGTCGACACGGGGCTTGTCACTCAGGAACGGCAGGCGACGACGCTCATCTGCCGCGCCCATTATCCCGCCATGCAGTCGCTGATCGGCTTCCTCGCAGACGAATGCTGCGCGGATGGCTCATGCCCGCCCGAATCCCGCCGCGGCAGCGCCTGCGAGCCTGTCCGCTAGACAAAGGAGACCCTCATGAACGCGATCCCTGCACCTGACCTTCCGGTCGCCGTCATCGGAGCCGGACCCGTTGGCCTGGCCGCCGCCGCCCGGCTCGTGGAGCGCGGCCTCCGTCCAGCGGTGTTCGAGAAGGGAGCGCGCGTGGGCGCAGCCATCCTGGACTGGGGCCACGTCCGCGTCTTCTCGCCGTGGGACTACAATGTCGACGAAGCCGCGCGAGCGCTGCTGGCGGACCACGGCTCCGCCGCCCCCGAGGGAGAATATCTGCCAACAGGCGAGGAGATCGTGAGGGACTACCTCGAGCCGCTGTCCCGTGTGCCCGCCATCGCCGAAGGGCTGCGCCTTGGAGCCGAGGTGACCGGAATCACCCGGCTCGGCCGTGACCTGATGTCGAACGACGGCCGCGCCGACGCTCCCTTCGTGGTGCGTTACCGCGATGCCGCGGGCGAGCAGCGCATGCTTGCAAGGGCCGTGATCGACGCCTCGGGCACCTGGTCAAAGCCGAACCCGATGGGCGTCGACGGCCTGCCCGTTCCCGGTGAGGTGGAGGCTTCCGACCTGATCGCCTACGGCATTCCCGATGTGGCGGGCGCGGATCGCGAAGCCTATGCGGGCAAGCGGGTCCTCATCGTCGGCAGCGGGCACTCCGCGATCAATGTCGCGCTCGCGCTCCTCGAACTGCAGGCCAAGGCTCCCAACACCGAAATCCTGTGGGCGCTTCGCCGCAACCGCATCGAGAAGCTGCTCGGCGGCGGGCTGAACGACCAGCTCCCGGAGCGCGGGGCGCTCGGCCTCGCGGCAAAGGAAGCGATCGTGGCCGGACGGCTGCGCATGCTGGCTCCGTTCGCTGCCGAACGCATCGAACGGAGAGGCGAACGCCTGACCGTGGAGGCGACCCTGGGCGGCATGCCCGTGACGCAGGAAGTCGACCGCATCGTCGTGGCCACAGGATTCCGCCCCGACTTCTCGTTCCTGCGAGAGGTGCGGATCGCCCTCGATCCGGCCGTCGAGGCGCCGCCGGCGCTCGCCCCGCTGATCGACCCGAACTTCCACTCCTGCGGCACGGTTCCGCCGCACGGGATCGACGAGCTCAGCCATCCGGAACCGGGCATAGTGATTGTCGGGTCGAAGTCATACGGCCGCGCGCCGACGTTCCTTATGGCGACGGGCTACGAGCAGGCGAGATCGGTGGTCGCTGAGATCGCAGGCGACCTCGTAGCCGCCCGCGAAGTCCGTCTGGTGCTTCCTGAGACAGGCGTCTGCAGCGCGCCAGCCGCCGTGTCTGCCTCGTCCTGCTGCGGCGGCCCGGCCCCGGCAGGCGCGGATGCATGCTGCGTTGCCGACGCGGTGGCCAAGGAGAAAGGCCAGGCCGGATGCGGCTGCTCGGAGAACTCCGCAGCCCCCGTTGCCTCCAGCGCCTGCTGCCAGAGCGCTGCGTGACAGCCGTTCCGGATGCCGGGGACACCCGCTGGTTCATCAGCGCCCTCGGGGCGGCACAGATATGCTCGTGGGGAACGCTGTTCTACGGCTTTCCGCTGATCGCCGAAGCGATGCGGACCGACCTTGGCTGGTCGAAGACCGAGCTATACGGGGCCGCCACCTGCGGCATGCTGCTGGCGGGGCTCGCAGCGTATCCGGTCGGGGCGGCCATCGACCGCGGCCATGGCCGCTACCTCATGGCGGCAGCGTCCGTCGTGGCGGGGCTGCTGCTAGCCGCCTGGTCTCAGGTCACGAGCATCGTCGCCTTCTACGCGGTGCTCGCCGTGCTGGGCTGCATGCAGGCGGCGACCCTCTACGAGCCTGCGTTCGCCGTGATCGCGCGCCGTGTCGGCCCCTTGGGAGCGCGCAAGGGCATCACCGCCCTGACGCTGTGGGGTGGCTTCGCCAGCACTGTCTTCATCCCCCTCATCCAGTTCCTGATCGACACTCAAGGGTGGCGCGGCGCGCTCCTTGGGATGGCCGCCGTCAACGCGGTCGTATGCGGCGGCCTCTACTTCCTGGCCATCGATCCCAGGAAGGACGCTCCGATCCGTACGCACCATCCGGACGAGGCTGCGCCGCTCGCCGGGCGGGCGGCTGTCCGCGCGGCCATGCGCAGGCCCGCCTACTGGGGCCTCATGATTGCCTGGATCTCCTATGCCGCGGCATTCTCGTCGCTGACCTACCACTTCTATCCGCTGCTGCTGGAGCGCGGGCTGGATCCCTCGGGAGTCGTGATGGTGTTGGCCGTAATCGGACCCGCGCAGGTAGCCGGCCGCATCATGATCCGGGCTTTCGCGTCGGAGGCGCCAGTCCGGAAGCTGGGATCGGCGATCGTGATCGTCTTTCCGATCGCCGTGATCGGCTTCGCATACGCGCCGCCGCAGGTTGCGGTGATCGCCTCGATCGCCGCCTTCTATGGAGCAGCCAACGGAATGGTCACCATCGTCCGCGGAATCGCAGTTCCCGAGATGGTCACCCGCGAAGCCTACGGGGCGGTGAACGGGTCGTTGGTGGCTCCGATGAACATCATGCAAGCCCTCGCGCCCTTGGCAGCGGCGGTCATCTGGCAGGCCAGCGGAGGCTACGATGCGGTGCTTGCCGTGATCTTCATTGGGTCGCTCACCCTATGCGCAGGCTTCTGGATCGCGGCCATCCGATCAAGAGGCATCTAGCCGTTAACAGGATCATCGGTGTGCCTTTCCGCAGGAGAGCCCATACGGCGGCTTCACTACAATCCGGTCCAGAAGCAGATGGACCTGATTTTACCCCATAGTAGTCGTACCCGCCGGCCCGGTGTGCGCAAGGATTGTCTTCGGCAGAACGGAGGTCATCTTCGGACTGTGGGCTTTCAGAAGCACCTGGCGAAAAACTACCGTTCCAGCCTCCGAGCCATGGGGCAAAGGTTGCCTCGCCGAGCCATTCGCGGCGCTATTGTAGCATTCCCTTCGCCGCCCACGCGCGTATGGCTAGCAGAATCTCGCCGTCAGGACCGATTGGAAGTCGACGCTGGATTTCACCCTTGAGATGCTCTCGCGCCTCATTTTCGAGGGAGGCGCAGTATCTGGGCGCCGACCCGGTGCCGCCCAGGAACGGCGACCAGTAATCTTCGAAGCTGTCGAAGGCGGCCGGAACGTCTATTGCGCGGACCTCAACATCCAGGAGCCCATTACGTTCGAGCAGATCGCTCAGCGGCCCGGGCCGGCAGATCGGCGCCTTCACGCCATCGTCGTATTCCAGTGCCTTCGGGTCCAGGGCTGTCGCAACGTCGAAGAATGTGCGCATCACCTGCATGTGTCCCGCATAGTCCCAGACGTACAACCCAACGATCCCGCCAGGCCGCACGACCCGCGCCATTTCGCGTACAACTGCGTCCTTGTCAGGAACGAAGTTCAGCGCCAGGCCTGACACGGCGGCGTCGAACCTGTCGTCGGGTTGAGGGACCGCCTGCGCATCCCCCCGGATGAACGACGCGCGAGGATCCGTTACCGTGACGTTAGCCGATCGCAGGAACGAAACCGAGTTGTCGATGCCAACGACCTCGGCAGGTTCGCAGGTGGCGAGAATTGTTGAGGCAAGGACGCCGGTGCCACAACCAATATCGATCCATCTTGCGCCTGGGGATAGGTCGAGCCACTTGGTGAAGGCAGGTGCAACCTGACGGCTCCACCGCCCCATATACCTTTCATAGGCGTCACCTGCGCTCCAGAGGCTGGGATCGTTCGTTGGCATAAAGGCAGGTCCTACCGGGACAACTTACCGCTCATCCTGCAGCAGTATCGCTGAGCTGTCACTCCCGGACGAAGGGGTTCCATACGCGGCCCAATTTCTGCTCGCGCAGTCTGCTCTCGAGCTTGCTGCTGGACGGGTTGGTTGTCTCAACGTCGCTGCCTGAACCTGTCACTTAGCTTTCCAGCCCGAGTCCCTCCGCCATTTGCATATGGAAGCGTTCGTCTAGGCAGCTGGGGCCGGAAAAGGCCGGTCCGGTCTTGGGGAACACCTGGCGGTAAGCTCCACTCGTGATAGGCCTGCAGGCAAGCATTGCCTCTTCCGTTAGCGACCCCATTGCCGTCGTTCGAGGTCAGTTTCGCAATGTGCCACAAGCGGCCACCTCATCGTCTCGGAACGCGGAGGCAACTCTGCGATAGCAGCCTTAGCCAGCGCCTATTCGGCGGCCGGTGGCTGATCGACCGAAAAGTCATAGTGTCCTTCGGCGATCTTCCGTTGGGCTTCTTTGAAAGCCGATTCCGGCGGCGTGATGCTGCTGCTTCGCGCGATATCCATCCGATCCATCAATTCGGCCAATGCGTCTTCCGCCGCCTGCAGATCGCCCAAAGCGGTGATGGTCGCAGTTCGACGGAAGCGATCCTGTAACGCCTTGAATTCGGCCGCCAAGCGCGAAATTTCATCCACACTGGTTTCGAACTTCAATGCATCCGCCAAGGCAGGGAACAAGCTGGCGATGATGGCCAACACTGCCATAACCCAATCCAAACCCCAGTCTTGCAAGATCGAAAGCCCGGCAAAACCGCCGATGACGATAGGCGCGGCAACGAAGAATTGCTTTTGCCGGCGTACGCGCCGAAGCCATATATAAAGCGTGGTGGACGTGTAGAGGCAGGATTCCTCCTGCCGCCGGCATTCCGCGATGATCGCCCTGCGGCGATCGTCTACAGGACGTGGACCGGGATTCGATCCCCGAATATCTTCTGCCATTCTTCGCCCGCCGAAATTGTGTAATCGTTATACTCATCCGCACACGCCCGCAGAGCGCGATCGCGGGCGGTTTGCGCCCTCGACAGCCACGCATCGCCCAGATTTATGGATTCGAAGGTGCCGGGTATGGTCAAGTTCGCCCAAGCCTTGTTGCATAGCCAGGCAAAGAAATCGCGCATAAACCAATCATACCAATAGTAGTCGTATTGCCGGTTCTCGTAGGTCGTCATGAATTCGGCCGTGAGCAATTCGATCTGGTAGGATTTTAGCGGCACGTTGCAATGCCGCTTCCATGTTTTGAGCATCTGCGCCATTGGCCGCACGTTGCCGCTTGCGTTGCGATCGGCGGCATCTATGAAGGCGATCTCGGCTTGGGGATCAACCAGCTTCCATCGGCCGCCATTGTTAGTATCGGGCATATAGAAGCGGCCGAGATTATCGTATCGGAACGCCGGCACTACCTCTACGGTGATCGTATTGAAGCCGACGATTACCACCTGGCCGTCACCGCGCATATCGGTTTGCGAATAGGTTTCGAGCAGATGTGCGCGAACCTCTTGCAGCAACGCCGATTGCTTGTTGCCCTGATAGGCTTCTATGCGATGATAAACTTCCGCTGGCAACTCGAAGAAAATATCGACGTCGCCAGGCGGCGCGACGGCCGTTCCCTTGCCCCATGATCCAACGATGAACCCGCGCGGGGTTTCGGTGGATTCATCGTAATAAGCCCGGTGAAGCGATTTCCGCACGCCGTGCTGTTTGCCCAAGCCATCATCGATCTGATCCTTCGATAAGTTCAGATCTTCATGAAAGCGGCGGAACCGCTGCCTTACCCCTGCCCACATACGAATCGCCCTTTGCTTGGGAAAGTATAGGGGCCGCAAGCTTTACTTGCATCCGAAGGCGACGGCATTCCGTCTTAACTTGCGGAAAAGCGGGGGAAACGAGTGGCCTTCGCGGCCCACTTTGTTCAGAATCCACGGTGAAAACTGGCCTTCTTGAAGGCTCCCCGCTTCAACGATTTGAGCAGGGTAGAACCAACGACCGCTTACTTGAATATGACTCTAAATGCTGACCGACCGCTTCCCACCCCTTTGTCGCCGTTCGGAGTGGTTCCAACGCCGCCTGAAACCTGCAGTTCACTCGGGGCGCAGCGAACGACGGAGTCGGGGCCGAGACCGGACTGTCCGGTTTGGGACCACTAAGCGGTAAGCTACCGAAATGTATCCGATCCCATGGCAGTCGCCACTCGTGATCCTATCCGCAACCCGAAAGTCAGTAGGTCGCTTGTTGGGTTGGCAGAAAACAGGACCTTTCTGTCGTTTCCGATAGGGCGCGCGGTCGGTAGCCTCTCCTGGCATCCAGATTAGAGAGCGAAACGATGAAAGCACTGATCGCCGGCGGCGGCATCGGGGGACTGACTGCGGCCCTTTTCCTGCAAAGGATCGGTGTAGAGGTCGAGGTGTTCGAACGGGCGGGCGAGATCCGTGAACTCGGTGTCGGCATCAACATGCTGCCGCATGCGGTCAAGGAACTCGCCAGCTTGGGACTGCAGCCAGCGCTCGAAGCGGCTGGCATCTGGACACGCGAGCTTCTCTATACCAACCGCTTCGGGCAGGTCGTCTGGCAAGAGTTGCGCGGCATCGAAGCAGGCCACGACCATCCCCAGATCAGTATCCATCGCGGACGGCTCCTCGGCCTCATCCACAAGGCCGTGATCGAGCAGCTGGGTCCCAGTGCCGTTCGAACGGGATGCACGGTGCAGTCGTTCCGACAGTCCGAGGGCGGCGTCACAATCGAGGTTGCGGACCGGGGCGGCCGCGTCGAGCTTTCTGGCGACCTGCTCATCGGCGCCGACGGTATCCATTCGAATGTCCGTGCGCAGCTTTATCCCGATGAGGGGCCGCCGATCTGGAACGGCGTGATGCTCTGGCGCGGTTGCACGGTCTGGCCATTGTGGCGCGACGGCAGGACCATGGCGATCGCTGGCGGCAACTTCGCCAAGTTCGTCTTATACCCAATCGCGTCAGTTCCCGACCGCGATGACCTTCGCCTGACCAACTGGGCGGTGATGGCGAAGACAGGCGAAGCCCACGCGCTCCCGCCGAGACCTGAGAACTGGAGCCGCTTCGGCGTGGCGGCAGAGGCGCTGCCCTTTGTCCGCGACAGGTTCCGGCTCGGCTTCGTAGATCCCGCGGCAATAATCGAGGCGACCGGCGAGTTCTACGAATATCCGAATTGCGACCGGGATCCACTGCCGCGGTGGTCGTTCGGCCGGGTGACCCTGCTCGGCGACGCCGCCCATCCGATGTATCCCGTGGGCTCGAACGGAGCGAGCCAGGCGATCCTCGACGCGCGCTCCCTTGCAGATCACCTCTTATCCCGCTCCTCCGCGGAGGTGGCGCTCGACGCCTATGATGCCGAGCGCAGGCCCGCGACGGAGAAGATCGTGGTGTCCAACCGCAACGGAGGGCCGGAACGGGTCATCGACACGGTCGATGCACGTGCGCCCGAAGGATTCGTCGACGTCGACGCGATAGCTCCCCATGCTGAACGCCAGGCAATCGTCAGCGGATATGCAAGGCTGGCCGGCTTCGACAGCTGACGATCAGAACTCGCCGTGATGTAGCGGAAGAGACGCGGCGCGATGCCGAAGCGGCGTTCGAACGCTCCCGTTAGGCGAACGGGCGGGAAGAGGCCGACTTCGGCCGCCACGGACTTCAGAGACCTGCCGCGCGACAGAAGCATGCGCGCGGCGTCGAGCCTGGCGATCTCCACGAAGCGCGCCGACGTCTCGCCAGTTGCGGCGGCAAACTTGCGGTGGAAGGTACGCTCGGTCATGCCGGCCCGTTCGGCAAGCGACGACACGTCGAAAGGAACGACCATGCCCAGCACTGTGAACCTCCATCGTCTCTTCGCAACCAGTCACGAAAAGGTCTTCCGCGCCTTTGTCGAGCCGGATGCGCTTGCCAGCTGGCTGCCGCCCTATGCGTTCCTCTGCACGGTGCATGAGTTCGATACCAGGGCGGGCGGTGGGCACCGCATGTCCTTCCGCAATTTCACCACGGGCAAGAGCCACTCCTTTGGTGGCAGCTATTGCGAAGTCGTACCCGGCGAACGGCTCGTCTACACCGACCGCTTCGACGACCCGAACCTGCCTGGCGAAATGCTGGTCACCGTCACCTTCAAGCAGGTCTCCGTCGGCACCGAGGTGACCATCGAGCAGTCGGGCATCCCGGACCTGATCCCGCGCGAGGCCTGCTATCTCGGTTGGCAGGACACGCTCGACAAGCTCGGCCGGCTCGTCCAGCCGGAGATGGACCAGTAGCCTCGCGCAAGCCGGCTACCCCGCGAAGCCAATGTCCTCAGTGGAGGAGACATACAAGTGACCGACACAGCCGATATCATCCGCCGTTTCAATCGCGCATTCGAGGAACACGAACCGGCACTGCTCGACAATCTGGTCGGATCGGATTGCGTGATGGAAACGATCCAGCCGGCGCCGGACGGCATCCGCTACGAGGGACGCGAGCCAAACCTGGCCTTCTGGAGAGCAATGGCAGAGGACCGCGTAAACCGCTTCGAGGTGGAGGACACCCTTGTCATGGGCGACCGTGCCAACATCCGCTGGCGCTTTCATTTCGGCGGCGGAGGCTCCTTGCGCGGGGTCACGCTGGTTCATGTCCGCGATGGCCGGATCGTCGAAGCGCTGGCCTACGCCAAGACGGGCGGTCAGGCCGCGCCCCTGCCGGACTAATTCAGGGCCGATGGCGAGGGAGAGCTGCGGCACCCACGGCAACAAGCGAGGTGATGCCATGACCTACCCAATCGATACGCGCACCATCATGGAGCGCTTCCACGACGCATTCGAGAACCATCGCCCGGACGATCTCGATGACCTCATCGGCGAAGACTGCGTGCTCGAGAACACGACACCCGCCCCGGATGGAGCGCGTTATGAAGGGCGTGGGGCATGCCTCGCCTTCTGGAAAGAAGTCGCGTCCTCAGCCAAGCTGGCCTTCACGGCCGAGGAAATCTCGGCCATGGGCGACCGCGGCATCATCCGCTGGCAGCTTCGCTGGAGCGAGCGCGCTGCCGACCACGTCCGGGGTGTCAACATCATGCGCGTCCGCGACGGAAAGATCGTCGAAGCTCTTGGATACGTGAAGGGCGGCTAAAGTACGGACCACAACCATGGCGGCGCCGGCGTTGCTCGGCACCACGGGCGGCGGCCGACAAGCTCGAAGGAGGAACCCAATGATCATTATCGCCGGGTACACCCGCTACGATGCCGGAAAACGGGATGACACCGTCGAGGCTTTCAGGAGCATGGTGGAGCGCGCCAGGAACCAAGACGGCTGCCTCGACTTCGCGATCAGCTCGGATGCAATCGATCCGGAGCGTATCAACATCTTCGAATGCTGGCGCGATCAAACGGCGTTGAACGCTTGGCGCAAAGTTGCAAGGGGACCGCGCGCGAAACCCCATGATGCCTCCGTCAGCCTGTATCGCACCGACAAGGCCGAGAAGCCGTCCTGAGCCCTCGTTCCGACGCAAATCAGTCCTCGGGGCTGAATGCCACACCTCGGATCCAACCTGGGCAGGAGCGGCTGCTTTCCGCATCTTCATTCCAACGCGGACCTTTCAGGTACGGCCCCAGTCCGGCGATACGTCTGGTCTGCGAAAGCGCTCAATCAAGAAGGAGGATCGCAATGAGAGACCTATCTTTTCAGCAGGTCGACGTGTTTTCGTCGGAGCTGTTCAAGGGCAATCCGCTCGCGGTGGTCATCGGTGCGGACGAGCTTTCCGACCAACAGATGGCCGACTTTGCAACTGGACGAACCTCGGCGAGACGACGTTCCTCTTGAAGCCGACGAACCGGATTGCGGACTATCGTGTCCGGATTTTCACGCCTAAGGGCGAACTCCCCTTTGCCGGGCACCCGACCCTTGGCAGTTGCCATGCGTGGCTGACCAGCGGCGGAATACCGCGCGGCAATGGCTGATCGGCAGCGGTCGAGCGCCTCGTTCATACATAGCCAGCCAGGGGACGGCGCTCGGTCGTGCTGGGCGCGTCTACGTAGATCAGATCGGTGATGGTATTTGGATCGGCGGTGCGACCACCCTCGCGTTTGAGATTGAAGCCCCGCTGGGGGTCGGGCTTCTGTCGATTGTTCTCAAAAGCTCTGTGTCCGGGACCACCACGCTTGGTTACTACAGCACCGCAGACTTGAAGTTCGGATGCACGTCCCGGTGAGGGCTTAGTTCTTGGCCGAAACCCCGAGAAAGCTGGATGGTGTCCCACCGCGTGGTGTAACTGACGGCATTGGTCGCCGTGCTGTCCGGCTTGGCCGGGTTGGTCAGCGTGCTGCTACTGCTGGCAGGC
>NZ_VLJG01000057.1:0-14458 GCF_007829415.1 Aminobacter sp. J44
GTATCAGGCATTCCGCAACTCCGTTGGTGCCTCTGCTGCATGAAAGGTGGCAGCGCCACGAGAGAGCCGGACCGCCGGAAGCGGGGCGGAGCGCTCGATCTCATGGCATCGCGATTCCGATGCTTCGGYCGATGGGCCAGTCCACGAACCGTACGGCTAGCTTCACGCTGACTTACATGCGTGCGAGGGCAATTCGCGCGCCGTTCTGCAACGGCGTCGGCAATGCAACGCCTGTCCAGAGATTTGAATCGCAGTAGCGTAAATCGACGTGAGTTCGTAAGGCGTCTTCTGAACAGATCGACGGCCGGGTGATCCCGGCCGCAGTCACTTGGAGCTGCCTCTGCGCTCAGGCGGGTGCACGGCCGGGTTGGCGCTTTGCGACGCGGTGCCGCGTCAGCGCGCCAGCATAACACAGCACGAACCCCGCAAACGCCAGAACCCAAAACGTTGCGGCAGCGTGCAACAGCCATGTCGAACCAGGCATCAGGGCGGCGGCGAAGCGGAACGGCGTCGCCAGCACAATGGCGCAGAAGACCAAGACGGTTCCGCCGCCCGCATGAAGTTTACGTCCCGTATGGCCGAGCGTCGCGCGCGCCATCACCGCGAGTGTCATGGCGCCGATGGCACCGATGCCGAAGACGTGGATGCCCGCGACCGGCGGCAGGAGCGTGCTGTCGAGTGCCGCCAGCCCGGATATCAGCAACCCTGCCGGAACGAACAGATAGGCGACGTGGAGGATCAGCAACAACGGTTCCGACGCCGTGCGCCAGCCCGCCCAACGGCTCAGCCGCACGGCATTGAGGATGGCCGCAACGACCAGCAGCACGCCGCTCACCCATGCTTCGGGGCTGATGATCCAGCCAAGAAGCGCGATGGTGGAAACGACGATGACGGCGCCGTCGAAGCGGTTGAACGGAACCGGCAGACGACCCGGGTTTTCCCGAACCAGCCAGTTGCGGGTGAAGCTTGGAATGATGCGCCCACCGATGACCATGATGAGCACGAGGCCGGCAGCGAGGGCGAGATTGCGCGATGTTTCCGTGAGCCCGAAGAACCGTGCTTCGAGGTGGAAAAAGACATTGGCCGCGAACAGCGCGGTTACCGGGAGCAGAACCAGAAGATTGCGCCAGTTGCGGCCGGCGACGATCTCGATCAGCGCCGACACGGCCACAGCCAGCAGGAACGCGCTGTCGAGCACCATGGCGGCTGCCCAGCCGAGGTCTGCAGAGAACCAGACGGCAATCCGTCCTGCAAGCCACAATGCCACGAGGCCCGCCAAAGGCGCGCCGCGCACAGGCAGGCGACCGGTCCAGTTCGGAATTGCGGTGAGCAGGAACCCGGTCACGACGGCGGCAAGATAGCCGAACAGAAGCTCATGCGCATGCCAGTCGACGGGTGAAAGCAGGCTTCTCGTCTCCAGTCGGCCTGCAAGCATCGGCAGCCAGATGAGGATCGCCAGCGCTGCCCAGATGCTCCCAAATAGAAAGAACGGCCTGAAGCCATAGGACAGCAATGCGGGATAGGCCTCCCGTCGCGGCTGCGAAGATACCATGTCGACTGGTCCTGTCTTAAAGAGAACCGGGCGGGACACCCCTGCCCGCCCGGTCAAACTGCCGTCACGCCGTCAGTTCGCAGGCACAGCCGCGAGAAGCTGCTCGAAATGGGTCTTCGCCTTGCCTGGATGCTTGACCGCTTTCGCTTCCTCGAGATTGTTCGGTGCGCCGACCGCGATCAGCATCACCATGCCCATGCCGTAGTGCGGCGTGCATTTGACGCCGTAGACGCCTTCAGCCGTCACGTCGTACACGATCTCCTCGTTGATCTTGCCCTTGAAGGCGACAGCCCCTTCGGGAATCATGCCGTTGATGGTTTCGGCATTATGGGACTTGTGCGTCGGCACGAAGCGGATGGTGTCGCCGGGCTCGGCCTGAACGAAGTCCGGCTCGAACACCATGGCGCCCTTCGCGCCCTTGTTGAGCATCATGACTTCATGCTCGGCTGCGTAAGCTGTTCCCGTGAAGGCGACCGCTGTCGCGAGCGCAATCATTGCCAAGGTCCTGTTCATCATGCCGTCCTTTCCTGTGACAGTCTGATTTGTCTTCGGGACCAGTTCTACGCCCTGTGCGAATCCGCTTCATTGCGCTATCGCAAATGCAGGGCATCAAAATCCTGGGGAGGCCCCACTTGAACAGACTCGACCGTTCGCTGATTGCCGGGCTTCCCGCATTCGAGGGCCTGACGGCCGAAACGCTCGACACCGTGCTGGCGAGCGCGCGCTCGCTGCGGATCGAAAAGGATACCTCCGTCTTCGAACAGGATGAAGAGGCAAGCTCGTTCTTCATCCTGCTCGATGGCCGAGTCCGCGTCGTTAAACTGACGCCGGACGGTCAGCAGGTCATCGTTCGCTATATCGTCCCGGGCGAACTGCTTGGCATCGCGCAGGCGATTGGCCGCTCGACCTATCCGGCCAGCGCAATTGCAGTGACCGATTGCGTGGTGTTGGCCTGGCCGAGCAAGCTGTGGTCCGAGTTCGCGACCGCCCATCCGGGATTTGGGATGAACACCTACAAAACCGTCGGTACGCGGCTACAGGACGTCCAGACACAGGTGGTGGAAATGGCGACCGAGCAGGTCGAGCGGCGCGTAGCGCACGCCCTTCTCCGCCTCGTGCAGCAGTCGGGACGCAAGACCGACGAAGGACTGTTGATCGATTTTCCGATCTCGCGGCAGGACATCGCGGAAATGACCGGCACGACGCTGCACACCGTCAGTCGCCTGCTCTCCGCCTGGGAGGAAAAGGGGCTTGTCAAAAGCGGCCGTCAGCAGGTCACCGTAACCCAGCCGCACCGCCTGATGCTGCTGGCAGATGGACGTGTCGAGCGGGAATGAGCGCGATCTAAGGCGCAGAAAGCGAATCGGGGAGATCGCGCCGCGTGTCGGTACCGGCACTCCGCGTGATCGCAGCGCGCAAATCCGCACGCAAATCGACTTCGCCGATGTCATGCTCGCGGACCGCGTCGTCCACTGTGTGAAACGGCGCTATCGGACAACCGACGCACAGCAGCCCATGGTCGAGGATCGTGCGGATGGTTTCCGGCCAGCGCCGCATGATCTCGTCCATGCTCATGTCGTCGTGATATCGTCCGGTCATGCCACGGCTCCTCCATCGTCGGAACGGGAGAATGCACGACGGCGATGGCCCGCTTCTTTGCGCCGGGGCAACCAACGATCAGTTTTCAGTCAGGCGGGGTGGTGAGTGAAGGCAACCTCATGCTCGATCATGACACAGTCCTGCGTGACCACTGCGCGCCAGAGCCTGTTGCCGCACCTCAGTGACAGCCGCCAGCGGCCTTCGTCTTCCCCCTCACCGCGTTCGACACGACTGATGACGTGACCGCGCCGCATATGGTTCTGCAATTCGTCTTGCGACCAGCCGAAACCCTGCGCGACAAGGGCGGCATCGAGCGTGAAGTCGCCTGAAGCGTCCGACAGAACGAGTTCGCCCCCCGTCACAGGCTTTCCTCCAGGATCGGCTCTATCCGCATCGTGTCTTCCTTGCGGTTGAAGGCGATCGCCAGCCGGAAGGAGTGCGACACCCGCAAGGCGCGATCCATGAACAGCGTTGCCACCTCCGGCGGACAGACGCGCTGGACCGTCGAGCGAAACAGCTTGAGCCAGCGTCTGAAATGCTGCTCGCCCAGTTCGGGGATGGCGAGATGCGGCGGAAGGGGACGGCCATCGTAGCGGCCGGTGCGCAGCAGGGTCGACGACCAGAAATCGCACATCTTGGCGAGGTGATGCGGCCAGTCCGCGTCCGCGATGGCGTTGTTGAAGATCGGGCCGAGCAGATCGTCGCTGCGGATCTGGTCGTAGAAACCATGGACCACCGCGTGGATCATCGTTTCGTCGAGCACTTCCGGCAGGAGTTTTCCGTCGATGACGGGCGTTCGAACTGGGGCGGGGCGACCCTTCATATGACTGGTTCCATCGTTCAAAGGTTGGATTGCATGCGTCACGCAGCCATCGGCGTGACGCCCAGAAGGGTCGCTAACGCCGTCCGGTTTCGCACGGCGTCCGCCAGCGTGTATTTGTCCAGCACAGACAGATATGCCGTCAGAGCCTCGGAAAACATGCTTTTCAGCATGCAGGCCGGTGAAATCACGCATGCTCCGCCCGACTGTTGCAGACATTCGACCAGCGAGAAATCTTCCTCGATGGCGCGGACAAGAGCGCCGACGTTGATCTGTGCAGGCGGTCTTGCAAGACGTATTCCGCCCGCACGACCGCGGACCGTCATGATATAGCCGTGCCTGTTCAACGTTTGCGCCACCTTGAGCAGATGGTTGCGCGACAATCCGTAAGTCTCGGCAACATGATGTACAGTGCAACAACCGTCAGGACGCATGGCGACGTAAATCAGCATGCGTAAAGCGTAGTCGGTGTGGAGTGTCATCCGCATGATTGTTTCTCCGGCCGGGTGCACGCTTACGACGCGACGCGCCTTCGTAAAGTGGCATCTAAAATACCATTAATACCTTCCCCGATCGCGGAAAAGCGCGAAAACGTCGCAGGGAGATATCCTCCGTTTCGCTGAGAAAGTGGCATTATCGATACCAAAAATAGGCCTGATGATAGCTTGGGGTGGAAACACGCCGAACGGGCGATAGATGTACGAAGCGTTCAAAGTGGAAGGAATTGTGATGAGATGTTGAGTGCGACCGTGGCTCTTTTCCTCGTGTCGACGTCAATTACGTTCGCCGCAGATCATCAGGTGCAGATGCTCAACAAGGGAGCGAAAGGCGCCATGGTGTTCGAGCCTGATTTTATTCAGGTCGAAGTTGGAGACACGGTGACCTTCATCCCGACTGACAAGAGCCATGACGCTGAGAGCATCAAGGGTATGATCCCAGATGGGGCTGAGTCTTTCAAAGGCAAGATCAATCAGGAGATCACAGTCACGATCGAGAAGGAAGGCGTCTATGGCGTCAAGTGCACGCCGCACTACGGCATGGGCATGGTCGCGCTGATCGTGGCCGGCGAGCCGGTCAACGTCGAGGAAGCGAAAGCCGTGAAGCATCCGGGCAAGGCGAAGAAGGTGTTCGACGAACTCTTCGCGCAGGCTGAAGCCGAGTGACATAAGGAAGGACGAACATGACAAAGAAGATGGATGCCGTTTCTCCGACCGCCGATGAAGCCGGGAAGGTCTCCCGACGCAGTCTTCTGATGGGGTCCGCGGGTGTCGCCATTGCGTCGGCAGCGCTTTCCGCGACCCCGGCGATCGCCAATCACGATCACCCTGTAGCGCATTCTGGCGGCGTTTCTCCGTCTGGAAGCCTGAGCAACCGCATTTATGCGGTGGTAGACGGGATGGCGGACATCGCGCGCATGCCGACTGATATCCCCCCGCCGATTACGCGACGGGAGCCGGAAACGGTGTCTGTGGAACTCGAGACCATCGAACTCGAAGCACGGCTCGATGGTCGCACGACCTTCCGGTACTGGACCTTCAACGGCACTGTACCGGGACCATTCGTCCGCGTCCGCGTTGGCGATACGGTCGAGGTGTCGCTGAAGAATGCTGAAGACAGCAGCATGATGCACAATGTCGACTTCCATGCGGTGACGGGACCGGGTGGTGGCGCGGAGGCAACGTCTGCTGCACCGGGAGAGACGAAAGGTTTCACCTTCAAGGCCCTGAATCCTGGCCTCTACGTCTACCACTGTGCCGTACCTCCCGTGGCGATGCACATCGCGAACGGCATGTATGGCCTGATACTGGTCGAGCCCGAGGAGGGACTGCCGCCGGTCGATCGCGAGTTTTACGTGATGCAGGGCGAAATCTATACGGAAGAGGAGTTCGGCTCGTCCGGCCTGCTGACCGAGAGCTATGAAAAGCTTCTCAACGAACGCCCGGAATATTTCGTTCTCAACGGCCATGTTGGCGCGCTGACCGACCATTACCCGTTGAAAGCGAATGTCGGCGAAACTGTCCGCATCTATTTCGGCGTGGGCGGTCCCAACTTCACGTCGTCGTTCCACGTCATCGGCGAGATTTTCGATAAGGTCTACCAACTTGGTTCGGTGACCTCTCCGCCGTTGACCGATGTCCAGACGGTGAGTGTCCCCGCAGGCGGCGCAACAATCGTCGAGTTCAAGGTCGAGGTTCCCGGCCGCTACGTTCTTGTCGATCACGCGCTGTCGCGCGTGGAGCGCGGCCTTGCAGGTTTCCTTATCGTCGAAGGCGATGAGAATCCTGAGATATTCAACGCCCACGAACACTAACACTTAGCTGAAGTGCGAGTGTGATCCGGCGCGGGCCTTTGAAAGCGCGCGCCGGACGTCGCTGATCGATACCGAGCTGTGGACGGCAAACGTATTGTTAAGCGTTTGAAATTTGACGGGTTGAACATGAGCGTATTCCGGGAGAGTTTAGTGCCCGCAAGCTGCAGTTGGAGGAGATAGCATGGTCGCCAAGCTCACCACGTCGGAAAGGCAATCTGCGGCCGTCATTCTGCTGCTTGTGGCCCTGGCCGGCATCGCGATGGCCGCCGCCGGTCGCAACGAGGCGATGGGCGTGCATGGTCTTATCGTCATTCTGTTTGCGGGCGCGCTGCTATATCCCGTGCTGTCCGCCTTCTATGCGCCGGAGCCCACGGAAGACCGTCAGGCATCTTACTACGATGACCCGATCAAGGTGGGTATCGCTCTGGCAATGGGCTGGGCGATCTTCGGCATGTTTATGGGCGTTTGGGTCGCCGCACAGCTCGCCTGGCCGAATCTCCATTTCGATGGCGCATGGTCGACCTTTGGGCGCCTGCGCCCGACACATACCACCGGCGTGATCTTCGGCTTCGGCGGCAACGCCCTGATCGCCACCTCTTTCCACGTTGTCCAGCGCACGTCGCGCGCGCGGCTGGCCGGCCAGGTCAGTCCGTGGTTCGTGCTCTTCGGCTATAATCTCTTCTGTGTGCTTGCGGTTACAGGCTACATCCTCGGCGTCACGCAGTCGAAGGAATATGCCGAGCCAGAGTGGTATGCCGACCTGTGGCTGGTCGTGGTGTGGGTGACATACTTCCTCCTCTATATCGCGACCATCGCGCGACGGAAGGAACCGCATATCTACGTCGCCAACTGGTACTTCATGGCCTTCATTCTGGTCGTGGCGATCCTGCATATCGTGAACAATCTCGCTTTGCCGATCTCGTGGGGTAGCGCCAAGAGCTACACGATCTGGCCCGGCGTGCAGGATGCGATGGTCCAGTGGTGGTATGGCCACAATGCCGTGGCATTCTTCCTGACCGCCGGCTTCCTCGGCATGCTGTATTACTATCTCCCCATCCGCGCAGGGCGCCCGATCTTCTCGTACCGTCTGTCGATCCTCAGCTTCTGGGGCATCACCTTCTTCTACATGTGGGCGGGCTCGCACCATCTGCACTATACGGCGCTGCCGCACTGGGTGCAGACGCTCGGAATGACGTTTTCTGTCATGCTGCTGGTGCCGTCCTGGGCATCCGCTGGCAATGCACTGCTGACCCTCAATGGTGCCTGGCACAAGGTTCGCGACGATGCGACGCTGCGGTTCATGATGGCTGCAGCCGTGTTCTACGGCATTTCCACCTTTGAGGGTTCGTTCCTCGCTATCCGGCCGGTCAACGCCTTGTCGCATTATACCGACTGGACCGTAGGACACGTCCATGCAGGCGCCCTCGGCTGGGTGGCTCTCATCAGTTTTGGCTCGATATACACACTGGTGCCGGCGTTGTGGAAGCGCGAGCGAATGTACTCTCCTGCGCTGATCGAGTGGCATTTCTGGCTCGCGATAGCCGGAACGCTCATCTACATCTTTGCCATGTGGAATTCGGGCATCCTGCAGGGCCTGATGTGGCGCACGTACACGGAAGAAGGCACGCTCGCCTACTCCTTCCTCGATAGTCTTGTTGCGATGTATCCCTATTACATTGCCCGGACCATCGGCGGGGCGATGTTTCTGCTGGGCACCGCGATCGGTTGCTACAACATCTGGATGACCATCCGGCTGGTTCCCGCGACCGTTCCAGAGGAAGCCGACTTGCCG
Source organism: Aminobacter sp. J44 (assembly GCF_007829415.1). Lineage (NCBI taxonomy): Bacteria > Pseudomonadati > Pseudomonadota > Alphaproteobacteria > Hyphomicrobiales > Phyllobacteriaceae > Aminobacter > Aminobacter sp. J44. Next base: position 8,075 of record NZ_VLJG01000057.1, read on the forward strand.
GTCAAAGACGCAGTCGTGGCGGGGGAGTAAGCGGATGCCGGAGTTCTTTCATCGCAAAATCGAGCGGTCCGCCATCGGCTTCGTGCTTGCCATCATCGCAGCCGCCAGTGTCGGCGGCATCGTCGAAATCGCGCCGCTCTTTACCATCGACGAGACGGTGGAAGAGGCGCCCGACATGCGCGTCTACACCCCACTGGAACTGGCCGGGCGCAATATCTACGTCCGTGAAGGCTGCTATGCCTGCCACAGCCAGATGATCCGCACGCTTCGCGACGAAGTCGAGCGTTATGGGCCATACTCGCTCGCGGTTGAATCCAAATACGACCGGCCCATGTTATGGGGATCCAAGCGCACCGGCCCCGACCTTGCCCGTGTCGGCGGCAAATACTCGGATGCGTGGCATGTTGCGCATCTGATCAACCCGCGTGACGTTGTGCCAGAATCGAATATGCCGGCCTACGCATTCCTCGCGCGCACAGCCCTGCGCACCGACGATTTGTCCGATCATCTGCGTGCCCAGCGAAGGCTGGGCGTACCTTATACGGACGAGATGATTGGGAACGCGGCGGCCGATGCCTACGGACAGGCAGCGCCCGACAGCGACTTTGCAGCAGGCGTCAGCGAGAGGTACGGTGAGGCTACGGAAGTCAGTGCATTCGATGGCGTTGCATCCCGCCTGACGGAAATGGACGCGCTGGTCGCTTACCTGCAGGTGCTTGGCCGACTGACGAGTGCGGCTTACGAGAACACCGCCGCGCCGCAGGAAGCGCCGAACCCGGATAACTGAGGAGACGCGCCGATGGATTTCGATCACGATACGCTGGTGGCCTTTTCCAAGAGCTGGGGCCTTTTCTACCTCATGGGGTTCTTCATCTGCGTGATCATTTATGCCTTCTGGCCCTCAAACCGGAAGCGCTTCACACGTGCGAAAACCAGCATATTGTCGGGGGAGGATAAGCCGTGGCGGTAGAAGAACGCGATCCGGTGACCGGTCGCGAGACGACCGGTCACGAATGGAACGGCATCAAGGAACTCGACACACCGGTTCCACGCGGCGTGCTGATATTCCTCGTCGTCACCCATATCTGGGCGGTGGGCTGGTGGTTCTTCGCGCCCACATGGCCGCTGGGAAGCACCTACACGAAGGGGTTGCTCGGCATCGATCAGCGCACCACGGTGGAAGAAAACCTTGTCAGGGCGCAGCAGGCGCGGTCCGTCTGGACGACCCGTCTGGAGACGGAGCCTTACGAGACCATCCTCGCCGACCAGCAACTGATGGGGATCGTGCGGAGTACCGGCCACCAGCTGTTTGGGGACAACTGCGCCGCATGCCACGGCGTGGACGGGAGCGGACGCGCCGGGTACCCCGATCTGACCGACGACGACTGGATCTGGGGCGGAGAACCGGAAGCGATCGAGCAGACCATGCGTGTCGGTATCAACACGCGCCATCCCGACAGCCGTATCGGACAGATGCCCGCCTTCGGACGCGACGGCATACTGGAACGCGAGCATGTCAGCAATGTCGCATCCTATGTCTATTCGCTGAGCAATCCCGAATACTCGACGCCGGAAAACCGAGAGCGTATTGAGGCCGGCAGAACCGTCTTCGCTGACAATTGCGCAGCCTGTCATGGCGACGACGCCACTGGCAACCGCGAGGTAGGCGCTCCCAATCTGGCCGATGATAGCTGGGTCTACGGCGGAGATCTGCAGACCATCATCAACTCGGTTCACGGCGGCCGCGAAGGCCATATGCCGACTTGGGACGAGCGGCTCAGCAATCTCGATATCCGGACGCTGTCGCTCTACGTCTATGATCTCGGGATCGTCGGACGATGAACGCTCAGGCGCCCCATCGCCCGCGGAAGTCCCGCATCATCTGGTCGCTGGTGGCGATGGGGCTGGCGCTTTTCCTCGGCGCAAATGCGCATTTGGCCTATGTCGCATTCGCCTCCCAACCCGACTGCGTCTCCCACTCGAAGGGCTCGGGAGAGGCCCATGATTATCGCGCCGCAAAGTCTGCCTGCTAGGAGGAGCACGAGATGACCGAGACTGCAAAGTCGTACGGATTGTTCAGCGAGACCTCCGGCATCGGCGAGACGCGCGATCCGAGGCTGCAACGGAACCTGCCGCTTTTCGTCGGCCTCAATTGGCTTGGAGCTGGCTGGCGCGACCTGTGGCATCGCCCAAGTGCCAGCCTGGCCTATGGCTTCGGCATCTTCGTGCTGTCGTGGGTTCTCGTGTGGGTGCTGGCCGCCTTCGGCAGCGACTACATTCTCTTCCCCGCCCTTGCCGGGTTCATGATCGTCGGTCCTTTCTTCGCAATCGGGCTTTACGAGAAAAGCCGTGCCATCGAGGAGAACCCCGAGGTGGGCCTTGCCCAGATGCTTGCGATCCACCCACGCGCGGGACGGCAGGTCTTCTTCACCGGATTGATGCTCTGTGCGCTGATGCTTCTGTGGATGCGTGCCGCCGTCTTCGTTTACGCGATCTTCTTCGGCGTTACGCCCTTCCCAGGCATTGAGCATATCGCAAACATGCTGTTCGGCACGGCCTATGGGCTGCTGATGGTGGCAGTCGGGAGCGCTATCGGGGGACTGTTTGCGGCCTTCTCCTTCGCCGTCAGCGTATTCGCCGTGCCGATGCAGCTTGATCGCCGGGTCGATGCGATGACGGCAATGGCCACGAGCATGCAGATGGTCTGGAACAATCTCGGTCCGATGATCGTGTGGGGCGCAATCGTGCTCGCCCTGTTCGGGCTTTCGGTTGTCACCGGGCTTGTCGGTCTGATCATCGTCTTCCCGCTTCTCGGTCATGCGACGTGGTACGCTTATCGCGCCATGCAAATCCCGGAGACCCGGGTATGAGTTGCTGCGCGCCGGGTAGCGAAGCTGCTCTGGCAATCGGTCCCGGCCGCGCTATCCCACCGGAGGAAATCCGTCTGTCGAGCAGGGAGCTGGGCGACGGGCTTATGCAGACTGACCTGACCGTGCCCCAGGCACATTGCGGCGCATGCATTGCTGGTGTCGAGGATGCGCTCGCGCGGCTGCCGGGGGTGGTCGCTGCCCGGTTGAACCTCTCTGCAAAGCGGGTCTCCGTGAAATGGCGAGCCGATCAGCCCGTGCCGGATATGATCGGGGCGCTGCGTTCCGCTGGCTATCAGGCCATGTTGAGCGGTATCCAGCAGCAGGAGCGCGATCCGGAAATGGCGTGGCTTTTGCGAGCGACAGCCGTCGCCGGCTTTTCGGCCATGAACATCATGATGCTGTCCATTTCGATCTGGTCAGGCTCAGATGCCGAAACCCGCAACGCGTTCCACGTCATCTCTGCGATCCTCGCCGTGCCTGCCATTGCCTATTCCGGGCAGGTCTTCTTTAGATCGGCGTGGTCCGCCCTCAGGGCCGGCAGATCGAACATGGACGTGCCGATCTCTGTCGGCATCCTGCTCACGCTCGCCCTGAGCCTTTATGATACGGCGACCGGCGCACCGCACGCTTACTTCGATGCGGTGACGTCGCTCATATTCTTCCTGCTCGCCGGACGCACGCTCGATCATGCGATCCGCGCCCGTGCGCGGACGGCTGTCACCGGTCTTGCCCGGATGATGCCGCGCGGCGCCACGGTGATCGCAGCAGACGGAAGCCGCGACTACCGCGATCTCGCCACGATCTCTCCCGGCGATCTCCTGCATGTCGCGCCGGGCGAACGGATACCGACCAACGGCACAGTCATGTCGGGAACAGGTGCGCTCGATATGTCGGTCGTCAATGGAGAGGCGCGTCCGGAACGTTGCAGTCCCGGAGATGCGGTACTGTCTGGCGCGCTGAGCCTCGATGGCGCATTGACGATCCGCGTCGACAAACGGCCTCAGGATTCGTTTCTGGCCGACATGGTCCGGATGATGGAGGCTGCGGAAGACGGACGCGCGCGCTACCGTCGGCTTGCCGACCGGGCTGCTGCCCTCTACTCGCCCGTCATCCACACGCTGGCGCTGGCGACTGGACTTGGATGGCTGGCGGCAACGGGTGACGTCCATCGCTCGCTCACCATCGCCATCGCGGTGCTGATCATTACCTGCCCCTGCGCGCTCGGGCTTGCCGTGCCGATGGTGCAGGTCGTGGCGGCGCGACGCCTGTTCGGCCTCGGCGTCGCGATCAAGGACGGAAGCGCGCTGGAGCGCCTCTGCGAGGTCGACCGCGTCGTCTTCGACAAGACAGGCACACTCACGCTGGGCACTCCCACGGTGACGAAACACAACGTGCCCGCCGCCGATCTCGCCGCGGCGGCAACACTGGCGCAAGCCTCGCGACACCCCGTTTCACGCGCGGTGGCAGCCCTCCTTCCAATCGGCGACAGCACGGTCTCCGAGATACGCGAAGTGCCGGGAAAAGGCGTAGAGGGGACTCTTGGCGGCCATGTCTACCGGCTGGGCAGCGGGGACTGGATTTTCGGAGGGGCGTCGGCGCCGGATGACGAAGCTGCCGCGTGGCTTTCGAAGGATGGCAATCCCGTTGGCTCGTTTTCGATGGTCGATCGCCTGCGGCCCCGTGCTGAGGATGCTGTCCGCCACTTGTCGACCCTGGGCATTAGCGCGGAGATCCTGTCTGGGGACCGGGAAGCTGAGGTGCAGCGCATCGCCGCTCAGTTGGGTATCGATGAAGCAATCTCCGGCGCGATGCCGGATGAGAAAGTCGGCCGGCTTGAAAGTCTCGCAGCTCAGGGACGCACGGTGCTGATGATAGGCGATGGCCTGAACGACGCACCTGCGCTTGCCACGGCTCATGTCTCCATGGCGCCATCGAGCGCGGCCGATGTCGGTCGCAACGCTTCCGACCTGGTGTTCCTCAGCGACAGTCTCGAAGTCGTCCCGCGAACGATCAAGGTCGCGCGAGCTGCGGACCGTCTGGTTCGCCAGAATCTCGCCCTCTCGGTCGCCTATAATGTGTTGGTTGTTCCCATCGCGATGGCAGGCTACGTGACCCCGCTGATAGCGGCCATCGCTATGTCGGCATCGTCGATACTGGTGGTCGCCAATGCGCTGCGCCTGTCGCGCGAAGACATCGCAAAGCCGGCACTGCAAAAACAGATGGCTGCATGGCCGTTCGCGGAGTCGACATGAGTTACGCTATCTGGCTCGTTCCTGTCGGTCTCGTCATGGGGCTCGTAGGTCTTATCGCCTTTCTCTGGTCGATGAAAAGCGGCCAACTCGAAGACCTCGATGGAGCGGCCGAGCGGGTGCTGATCGGAGAAAAGGCCGATCGACCCCTGCCATCGCATATCGACAATGATGCCCCTGAGTTCTCGACTGTTAAAGGACACCAGCCATGACACGTTTCGTCGACCGGCCTTTCGACTGGGTCGCGGCCCTGGCCCTCGCTTCGGGCGCGGCGGTGATAGTGCCAAGTATGATAGTGTTGGCTCTTACGGTGCTAACGGTCGCCTACTCGTTCGTTCAGTGATCCCGCTGGGTCCCCTTTTCCTGACAGACAGGCCGTGGATGAAGGCCAATCATGATCGGCGTGCGGCATGAGAGCTGTACCCCTCCGGTGAAGGCCGCCTTGCGGGCTGAGGGCGAACGTCGGAAGTCCTAGGGATAATCCTAGGAGTAGCCCTATGACGATGCCGCGGGTGGAGGTGATCACGTCGGTCGAGAGACGCCGCCGCTGGTCGCGTGAGGAGAAGGAGCGCCTGGTCGCGGCGTCGCTTGAGCCTGGCGTGTCGGTTTCGGAAGTCGCGCGATCGGCGGGCATTCACGTCAGCCAGCTCTTTCGATGGCGCAAGGAGCTGTGCGATCGGGTCGATACCGGTTCATCGCAATTGGTCCCGGTCGAGATCGTTCCTGCCGCTGCCATACCGCCCGCCGTTGAGGCGGCGGTGCCATCGGCGTCTCCCGGCCGCAGTCGCCGCAAGAGCGGCATCATCGAGATCGAGCTTGGCGGCGGGCGCCGTGTCCGTGTCGATCGCGACGTGGATGCCGAGGCGCTGCGGCGCGTGCTGGACGCGCTCGGGTCCCGATGATTCCGGTTCCCAGCGGCGTGCGGGTGTGGCTGGCGACTGGCCACACCGACATGAGGAAGGGCTTTCCGGGCCTGGCGCTGGTGGTGCAGGAGACGCTGAAGCGTGATCCGCACAATGGTCACCTGTTCGTCTTCCGCGGCCGCCGCGGCGATCGGATCAAGGTTCTGTGGCACGACGGCCAGGGCGCCTGCCTGTTCTCGAAGAAGCTCGAGCGCGGCCGCTTCATCYGGCCGYCGCCGGCCGACGGCGCGGTCACGATCACGTCGGCGCAGCTCGGCTATCTGCTCGAAGGCATCGACTGGCGCATGCCGCAAAAGACCTGGCGGCCGACGGCGACAGGCTGACGATTTTGGCCTTGCACAT
>NZ_VLJG01000067.1:0-145772 GCF_007829415.1 Aminobacter sp. J44
AATCCGATCGAACGCCTTAACGGGGAGATCAAGCGGCGCACCGATGTCGTCGGCATATTCCCGAATGACGACGCCATCGTGCGTCTCGTCGGAGCCCTGCTGCTCGAACAGAACGATGAATGGGCCGTTCAGCGTGCCCGCTACATGACGCTGGAAAGCGTCGGACAATTGAGCGATGATCCCTTCATCAGCCTGCCAGCAGTAGCAGCACGCTGACCAACCCGGCCAAGCCGGACAGCACGGCGACCAATGCCGTCAGTTACACCACGCGGTGGGACACCATCCAGCGCTGCCGGCGATGAACTCTAAGGTGAAGGGGCTTGTCACTAGTTGACGGGAGGGCGACGAGGCTTCTTCGCTAAACCAAAACAACACGTGCACCGCCCAAATAACTAAAAAAATCGCAACAGCACGCGGCGGAAACAACAAGAAAAAGGCAAACACAAGGTAGAACCACATCTCATATACTAGCGACCACCCTACAGGCAGCAACGGCAACCTAGTATCCGGAAGAAATTAAAAGGAGTTCAGCAGACTAACGTCGTTACCTTGTGCTGAATTTATTATCTGCGGAGCGACAAGAAACACCGGCACGAGAAGCAGTGAATAAAACCAGTAAGGCGGGTATACCCTTATCACCCTACGAGCCAAGAAATGATATGCCGACGGAAGGCCTCGAGGGGAACCCATTGTCGAATGTACCATTACAAAGCCACTGATGACAAAAAACACATCAACACCAAGCATGCCTTTTGCGAATATCTCTGGCAGAAGGGCAGCGCTAACGTATTTTTTCTCAATGGCGAGCATGTGGTACGCAACAACCATCCATGCTGCGATGCCACGGGCTGCTTGTATACTACTTAGCTGCTTCAATTGCTGGAGCTCCGGTCAGACGGCAACGAGTTAAAAGGAGCCGTACAAACTGGCAAGGGAAAACGGGGGCTATTCTTTAATCCCTAAAGGCTGCAATTGACCCCAGCCAGAAAGATACGACCTCGCAAGCGACCTCGCGGTTTTTTTTCGCTACGGAATCAGTCATCAGGCGATGAGGAGCGAGCTCAGACCAGCACTGAGCCAGCCCGCGAACTGATCAACACGATCGTCCCATCGTACCAGTAGATGTAATAAGTCCGGAGAGAATGGKGCGGTCGAGAAGACTCGAACTTCCACGGGTTGCCCCACAGCGACCTCAACGCTGCGCGTCTACCAATTCCGCCACGACCGCATCATGACAGGGGCCGGTTGCGACCGGCAACGGGCATGTAGCAAATCGCCTTCACCCGCACAAGTGGTCCTTGAAGGCCTTTCCGGGGGAAATTTTTCACGCGCTTGGCGCGGCCGAGAGTAGGTGAACCCGACGCGGCGCCACGGCCGCACCTGCGGCGGCGCATGCCTCGCGAATTGCCCCTGCCACGTCTTTCCATCAGCAACAGAGGCAGCGGACTTCGTGCAAGGAACAGCCAACGTGAATCCTCGCACAGAAAGAAATCAATTCCCGACGCCGTTCTCTGACCACAGGAAATGTAAGCGTCAGCCCATCGATCAGACGAAGACCAATCACCTGGCTGAAGCTTGAAGAGAAACCAACGATGCCTTGAGGAAGCGGTAGAAGCGTCAGCCTCCAACTGGTCAATGGTGCGGTCGAGAAGACTCGAACTTCCACGGGTTGCCCCACAGCGACCTCAACGCTGCGCGTCTACCAATTCCGCCACGACCGCATCATGACAGGGGCCGGTTGCGACCGGCAACGGGCATGTATCAAATGCCCCTACCCCGCACAAGTGGCCTTCTTGAACTTTCTGGAATAAATTTGGGAAAGGCGATTTTCTGCCCATGCGGTGCGAGAAGCTCGCGGCAAACGCCTTGAAAACGCACACGAAACTGGATCTCCGCCGCCTGAGGTGGCATATCCTCCCCGTCCCCGGCAGCATGAAGCCCTGCCGCCACCAGGAATCGGTACCGTCTCATGTCTGAACGCAGCCAGCTCAACACCTCTTTCCTGCCCGCACCGGGCAGCCCGCCCGTCGAATGGCGTGTTGAGCCGGGTCTCACGGACTACGAAACGGCGCTTTCCTTCATGGAAAATCGCGCAGCGGCGATTCGCAACGAAGGTGCTGCCGAAATGGTGTGGCTGGTGGAACACCCGCCCCTCTACACGGCGGGCTCCAGCGCCGACCCGCAGGACCTGCTGCAGCCCGACCGATTCCCGGTCTTTGATGCCGGACGAGGTGGCGAATACACCTATCATGGCCCCGGCCAGCGGGTTGCCTATGTCATGCTCGACCTGAAGCGCCGGCGCGAAGACGTTCGCGCCTTCGTTGCCTCGCTCGAAGAATGGATCATCCGCTCACTCGCCTCCTTCAACGTGAAGGGAGAACGCCGCGAAGATCGGGTCGGCGTGTGGGTGGTGCGGCCGGAGCGTCCGCCCCTGCCGAACGGACAGCCAGCTGAGGACAAGATCGCCGCGATCGGCATTCGCTTGAAGCGCTGGGTCAGCTTCCACGGCATCGCCGTGAACATCGAACCCGACCTCTCCCATTTCGGCGGGATCGTGCCCTGTGGCATTCAGGGCTACGGCGTCACCAGCCTCGTCGCTCTCGGCCTCCCGGTGACGATGGGCGACTACGACGTCGCCCTCAAGACCGCTTTCGAAGATGTGTTCGGCGAAACCGTACCTGTTTTGTTCTAAAACGAACCGATCAGCAAAGCCATTGCCGTCACGAACGCACTTACGGAAACCAGCGAAGCGACATCTTGGAGGAACTCAGACATAACCCTCTCCCGTTTCTGTTATGTCCGCAGTGTGTTTCCTTTTTGTTCTCTTGTCAAGCGGCCTGATCCATAGGTCAGTCACGCCGCCCGATTCGATCTGAAACCGGGCGGCGGGTTCGTTTTCGGATCAGGCTGGCTTCATGCCCTTCTTGAAGCGCTTGCCGTTGCCGACATAGAGGTCGGCGGATTTCTTCAGCCCCTCGACGGCCTTCTCGTCCAGTTCGCGCACGACCTTGGCCGGAACGCCCACGATCAGCGAGTTGTCCGGGAACTCCTTGCCTTCGGTGACGAGCGCCCCCGCCCCGACCAGGCAGTTCTTGCCGATCTTCGCGCCGTTGAGAACGATCGCGCCCATACCGATCAGCGTGTTGTCGCCGATCGTGCAGCCGTGCAGGATGGCGCGGTGGCCAACCGTGCAGTCCTTGCCGACGGTGAGCGGATAGCCCATGTCCGTGTGCAGCACGCTGTGCTCCTGCACGTTGCTGCGGTCGCCGATCGAAATCAGCTCATTGTCGCCGCGCAGCACCGCGCCGAACCAGATGCCGGTGTCGCGGCCGAGATGTACCTTGCCGATGACGGATGCATCCGGTGCGACCCAGGTGCTTTCCTCATCGTCGAGTTGCGGCGCGACGCCGTCGAGCGTGTAAAGCGGCATGATTCCTCCTGATACGGCTGCTTTATCCTACCCTTAGGGGAGCAACGCTCCCGGATGCAAGCACCGCGCTGACGATCTTTCGCAGCTGCGACAGGAATGGATTTTACCGTCCGTTTACCACGTTCGGACAAGGGTGGGGCGACCTTGAAGGGGCACACCGTTGTACAGCGAAACAGCCGATACCTACGACACGTTCTCGCCGGAGCGCATCCGTTCCCGGTTCATGATGCGCGTGTTTCTGATCCTTGCGGCTCTGGCATTGGCGTTGCTGGCGATCAGCCTGGCAGGCAAATGGTTCGGGCGCACGATCGCGATGGGCGGTCATACCGACGACACGACGCCATATGAGATCGTCATCGGCAACGATGTGCTGCGTGTGCCAGCCAACATGATCCGCTTCGACCATGCGCGGCGCGATGGAGTCGTCGCCAAGCTCGACCTCTACATGCGCTGGCCGCGAATGGACGGCTATTCGGCAGAGGCGCGCGCCGCATTCAATCACGAGAATGGCTCGCGGGAACTCCTGTTCCTCACCTTCGAGGAGCGGATGATGTCGCGCGACATGTCCGGCCGCTACGAGCCGATCTACAAGGCGATGGTGAAGGACTCAGGACGTCCAGGCCCCAATGGCCTCACCGTCTATTCCTTCCCGGAAAACACCGGCTATGTCGACGAGCTGCTGGTAGTCGGCAATGCCGACAGCTACAAGCCGTTCGTGATGCGCTGCCTTTCGGGCGAGGCGGCGCGCGAATCGCTTGCACCGTGCGAGCGAGACATTCATCTCGGCCGGGGTCTTACCCTCACCTACCGTTTGCCGGCAGCGCTCGCAGCGTCGTGGCGCGAGGTGGATGCAGCGGTGCGCAAGGCGGCCGAAGGTTTTTTACTGACAGAACAGTAAGCTGATGTAACGAGCGGTCAGGAAGCCGCGCCGTAAATGGCGTCGGCCCGCTTTTCAAACGCTTCGGCGAACATGCGGAAGGCGCGATCAAACATCGCCCCCATCAACGCCCCGAGCACGCGGCTCTTGAACTCGTAGTCGATGAAGAAGCCGATTTCCGTCCCGCCACCGGGGGCCGTTTCGAAGCGCCACGTGTTAACTAGGTACTTGAACGGTCCGTCGATGTATTTGACGTCGATGCGGTTGTCTGCCGGCTTCAGTACCACCTGGCTGGTGAACGTCTCGCGGATCGCCTTGTAGCCGACGGTCATGTCAGCCACGAGAAGGGTCACGCCATCCCGCTCGCGGCGCGAGCGGATCGACAGCGCCTCGCACATCGGCAGAAATTCCGGATATCTCTCGATGTCCGCCACCAACGCAAACATCTGCGCCGGCGAATGGGAGACGGTTCTGGTGGTTTCGAAACTTGGCATCGGCGAAGGGCTACACGCTGACGGTTATTTCGGCAAGCAGAGCGTCCATCTCGTCCTGTGTAGTGAGGTGGATCAGATTCCTCGTTACGCCGGGAGCAGCCAGCTTCTGCTCGATCTGAGGCACGAGGTCCCGGTCGAAGGTCCAGACATAGCGCAGGAAACGCAGATCGACGCGTTCCGGGCAATCATCTGCCATGTCGGGCCGCGTCCTGCCGTGGAATTGCAGCCACCGGCGAAGCAGCCGCCACATGCACACCCTGCGCGGCAAGCGGAGCCAGATCACCAGATCCGCCCGCGTCAGACGAAGCTCCAGCGTGTTGAGGCCGGTTCCATCGATCAGCCATCTGTCAGCGGAAATCGCATCCTCGATCAGTGTGCGAATTTCTTCCCGCGGCCGCATCCGCCAGCCGGGTAGCCAGAAGAACGCACGGTCCATCGGGATGTACGGCAGGTCGAACTGCCGGGCGAGCACCTGCGAAAGCGTCGACTTGCCGCTGCCCGGCGAACCGATCACGAGAACGCGGCGGGCTATTGCCAGAAGCTCCGCCGCTTCTTCCGTTTTCACGCGCTTGCGGCGAGCTTCTTCGCGCGTGCTTCGCGTAGGCGGGCGAAATCGTCGCCGGCGTGGTGCGACGAGCGCGTCAACGGGCTCGACGACACCATTAGGAAGCCCTTGGTGTAGGCGACCGTCTCGTAGGACTTGAACTCTTCCGGCGTAACGAACTTCTTCACCGGATGGTGCTTGCGCGACGGCGCGAGGTACTGGCCGATGGTGATGAAGTCGACGTCGGCGGTGCGCAGGTCGTCCATGAGCTGCAGAACTTCGTTCCGCTCTTCGCCGAGGCCGACCATAATGCCGGACTTTGTGAAGATGGTCGGGTCGAGCTCCTTGACCCGCTGCAGCAGACGCAGCGAGTGGAAGTAGCGGGCGCCCGGTCGAACGGTCAGGTAGTTCGACGGCACCGTTTCGAGGTTGTGGTTAAAGACGTCCGGCTTGGCCGCAACCACAATCTCAAGCGCCTTTGCGGCGTCCTTGCGCAGGAAGTCGGGGGTCAGGATCTCGATGGTCGTCTCGGGCGATGCGTCGCGGATCGCGTGGATCACGTCGGCAAAATGCTGCGCGCCACCGTCGGCCAGATCGTCGCGATCGACCGAGGTGATGACGACGTGGCTGAGCGCCATCTGCTTCACGGCCTTAGCGACATTTGCCGGCTCTTCCGGATCGAGCGGCAGCGGAATGCCGGTCGCGACGTTGCAGAAGGCGCAGGCGCGGGTGCAGATCTCGCCCATGATCATGAAGGTGGCGTGCTTCTTGTCCCAGCACTCACCAATGTTCGGGCAGCCCGCTTCCTCGCAAACCGTGACAAGCTTGTTGTCCTTCACGATGTTGCGCGTCTCGAGGTAGCCGCGCGAGACCGGGGCCTTGACGCGGATCCATTCGGGCTTGCGTAACACCTCCTGGTCGGGCCGGTGAGCCTTCTCCGGATGGCGGGGCCTTGGCTTATCGACCAGGTTTACGACGGTGACCATGACTGACCTTCCTGCTTGCGTCCGGCACATATAGGCCGAGACGAGGCGGTTTGAAACCGCCTCTGCCTGCTACATGTTCAACGCCTTGCCGTATGCGTCGAGCACGCTCTCCTTCATCATTTCCGACAGAGTCGGATGCGGGAAGATAGTGTGCATCAGCTCTTCCTCGGTCGTCTCGAGGTTCATCGCGACGACGAAGCCCTGAATGAGCTCGGTGACTTCCGCGCCAACCATGTGCGCGCCGAGGAGCTGGCCGGTCTTCTTGTCGAAGATCGTCTTGACGAGGCCCTGGTCCTCGCCGAGCGCTACGGCCTTGCCGTTGGCGACGAACGGGAAGCGGCCGACGCGGATGTCGTAACCTGCTTCCTTGGCCTTGGCTTCCGTGAGGCCGACAGACGCGACCTGCGGGTTGCAGTAGGTGCAGCCCGGAACCAGCGTGCGGTCGAGCGGGTGCGGATGCAGGCCCGCGATCTTTTCGACACAGATGACGGCCTCGTGCTCGGCCTTGTGCGCGAGCATCGGAGGACCGGCAACGTCGCCGATCGCATACACGCCCGGCACACTGGTGCGGCAAAACTCGTCGATGGCGATCGCGCCGCGCTCCAGCTTCACGCCAAGCGCCTCGAGGCCGAGGTTTTCGGTGTTGCACTGGACGCCAACCGCGGAGATCAGGCGGTCGGCAGTAATCTTCTCGACCGAACCGTCCTTCTTCTCGACGTGGGCGGTAATCGAGTTCGCGCCCTTCTCGACCTTGGTCACCTTCGCCTCGAGGATGAACTTCATCCCCTGCTTCTCGAGCCGCTTCTGGGCGAAGGTCGAGATTTCCTTGTCCTCGACCGGCATGATCTGCGGCATCAGCTCGACGACGGTCACGTCGACGCCAAGCGTGCGGTAGAACGAGGCGAACTCGATGCCGATCGCGCCAGAGCCCATGACGAGCAGCGACTTCGGCAGTTCCTGCGGAACCATCGCCTCGAAATAGGTCCAGATCAGCTTGCCGTCCGGCTCGATGCCGGGCAGCGCGCGCGGACGGGCGCCGGTCGCGATGATGATATGCTTGGCGTTGTAGGTGCCCTCCCCCTTGACGTTCTTGGGCAGCGGCGCCTGCGGCTCCATCGGCTTCTTCGAGGTCTTGGAGACGACGATCTCGTTCGGCTTGGTGAGCTTCGCCTCGCCCCAGATGATGTCGACCTTGTTCTTCTTCATCAGCAGGCCGACGCCGCCGTTCATGCGCTCGGCAATGCCGCGCGAGCGCTTGACGATAGCGGCGATGTCCGGCTTCGCCGAGGCGATTTCCAGGCCGTACTCCTTGGCATGCGTCGCCAGGTGCAGCACCTCGGCCGAGCGCAGCAGCGCCTTGGTCGGGATGCAGCCCCAGTTGGAGCAGATGCCCGCCAGATGCTCGCGCTCGACGATCGCCGTCTTCAGGCCAAGCTGCGCGGAACGAATTGCCGCGATGTAGCCGCCCGGTCCTGCCCCGATGATGATGACGTCATAGCTTTCGGCCACGGCCGGTCTCCTATTCTAAAGTCCTAGCATCACGCGCACGATCGGCTCGATGCCGCGGCCGATGGCACGTGTGTTTTCGGCGTCGAGATGGACGCCGTCGACGGGTGTTGTTCTTGCGACCGAGCCTGCATCGAAGAAGCCGCAACCGACTTCATCAGCGAGATCGGCATAAAGGCTCGCCAGCATCTGCGACTGCTCGACCCCGCCGGCGAACATCGCCGCATATTCGGGGTTGGCGGTTTCGCAAAGCGGCGGCGGAGCGACAATCAGGACGGCTGGCGGTTCTTCCGATCCGTCCCGCGTCGGGCTGGTCCTGACAATCTCCACCAGGCGACGCATTCCCTGCATGGCCGCAAGCGCCGTACCGGCAATCGCCGGTTTCATGTCGTTCGACCCGAGCATGATTATGACGAGGTCCAGCGGCGCGTGGGTGTAGAGTGACGTCGGCAGGATGCGCACGCCGTTACGGTCGCACGCGGCCAGATGTTCATCGAAGCCAGTGGTGCGGCCGCGCAGGCCATCAGTGATCACCTCGACATCCGGCCCAAGCGCCTTCTGCAGCACGTTCGGCCAGCGGTCCTCGCAGGTGTGCCGGCCGCCGGTCTCGGCGTTGGAACCCCAGGTGATCGAGTCACCATAGCAAAGAATGGTCTTCATCGGTGTGCCTACCTGTTCCGTTTCACTCAACGGAGATTACGCAGTCCGATAGCGGTGAAAAGGAACAGGACACCGTTCGAGATCAGTTCGATGCCGAGGAGGATGCCAAGAACCTGCGTCGCGGCAGAAAGGATATCCGCGAGGATCATGATGCCCAGCACCAGCGACACGATGCCGGAGAGGAGCACCCAGCCCCACCCCGTCAGCGGCCGTAGCGAGAAGGACAGCATGATCTTGACGATGCCCGTCACCAGGAAGAGCACCGCCACGAGGATGGTCAGCGAGATCATCCCCGCCAGCGGATCGAAGATCAGCGACAGGCCGACAGCCAGCGTCAGCAGGCCGAAGAGCAGCGCCCAGATGAAGCCGCCCCAGCCCTTGATCTGGAAAGACTGGAACACCTGAAGCGCACCGAGAAAGGCAAACGCCCATCCGGCCATCAGGGTCGCGGTCAGCGTGGCCGCCAACGGATTGAGCAGCGCCAGAACGCCGCCGATCAGGGAGATGACGGCGAAAGCCGCCATCCAGCCCCACGATTTCCTCAGGCCTGCCTCAATAGCTGTCATCATCATCGAACCGTCCTCCACAGCAGGTGCCGGGCACAGTGCTCGGCACTCAGACGAGCATCGAGAATGGCGCCTCCACGTAGCGCTTGAAAGCTGCGAGCAGCTCGGCACCAAGGGCACCGTCAACCGCGCGGTGGTCGGTCGAGAGCGTCACCGACATCACGTTGGCGACAACGATTTGGCCACCCTTGACCACTGCCCGCTCCTCGCCCGCGCCAACGGCCAGAATGGTCGCGTGCGGCGGGTTGATGACGGCAGCGAAGTCCTTGATGCCGAACATGCCGAGGTTGGACACGGCGGTGGTGCCGCCCTGGTACTCTTCCGGCTTCAGCTTGCGGGCGCGGGCGCGCGCGGCAAGGTCCTTCATCTCGTTGGAGATGGCGGACAGGGTCTTTTCCTCGGCCTTGCGGACGATGGGGGTGATCAGGCCGCCCGGGATCGACACAGCCACGCCGACGTCGGCGTGCTTGTGCTTGAGCATGCCGCCCTCGGTCCAGGAGACATTCGCATCCGGAACCGCCTTCAGCGCAAGCGCCATGGCCTTGATGACCATGTCGTTAACGGAGAGCTTGTAGGCCGGAACCTCGCCCTTTTCCGTCTTGATCATCGGAGCTGCGTCGTTGAGCTGCTTGCGCAGCGCGAGCAGCGCATCGATCTCGCAGTCCAGCGTGAGGTAGAAGTGCGGAACGGTGCTCTTTGCCTCGACCAGACGGCGCGCGATGGTCTTGCGCATGCTGTCGTGCGGGATGACCTCGTAGGAGCCTTCCTCGAACAGCTTGAGTACGGCGTCGTCCGACATACCCTTCGGAGCCGCAGCAGGTGCAGCGGCCGGTGCTTCCGCCGCCCTGGCAGCCGGAGCGGCCTTGGTGACACCGCCGGCAATTGCAGCCTCGACGTCAGCCTTCACGACACGGCCCTTCGGACCGGTACCGGTGATCGCGGAAATGTCGACGCCCGCGTCCTTGGCGATGCGGCGAGCGAGCGGCGAGGCAAAGGTGCGCTCGCCGGAAGCTGCCGGAGCCTGAGGAGCCGCGGGAGCCGGAGCTGCAGCCACCGGTGCCGGGGCAGCGGCAGGGGCAGTTTCCTGCTTGGCCGGCTCGGCCTTGGGAGCCTCAGCCTTCGGTGCCTCTGCCTTGGGTGCGGGAGTCGCGGTTGCGCCAGCAGCGGCGGGGATCGCGATCAGGGTGTTGACCTTGACGCCTTCGGNGCCTCAGCCTTCGGTGCCTCTGCCTTGGGTGCGGCCGCCGCATCCTCGCCTTCTTCGGCGAGGATCGCGATCAGGGTGTTGACCTTGACGCCTTCGGTGCCGGCCGGAACGACGAGCTTGGCAACGATGCCCTCGTCAACCGCCTCGACTTCCATCGTGGCCTTGTCGGTCTCGATTTCAGCGATGACGTCGCCCGGAGCGACCTTGTCGCCTTCCTTGACCAGCCACTTCGCGAGGTTGCCCTCTTCCATCGTCGGCGAAAGCGCCGGCATCGTGATGTTAATCGCCATCGATCGCGCTCCCTCAGCGGTAAGTTACGGCTTTCACCGCATCGACAACCTCACCGACGCTCGGCAGCGCCAGCTTCTCGAGGTTGGCCGCGTACGGCATCGGCACGTCCTTGCCGGCAATGGTGATGACCGGCGCGTCGAGATAGTCGAAGATCTCGCGCTGGACGCGGTTGGCGATGAAGTCACCAACCGACGACTGCGGGAAGCCTTCCTCGACGACTACGAGGCGGTTGGTCTTCTTCACCGATGCGAACACCGTGTCGAAGTCGAGCGGACGAATGGTGCGCAGGTCGATGATCTCCGCATCGATGCCCATGGCCGCGAGTTCGGCTTCCGCCTTGACCGCGTAGGTCATGCCGATTCCGAACGAGACGATGGTGACGTCCTTGCCGGTCTTGTGGATGCGTGCCTTGCCGATCGGCAGCACGAAGTCATCCAGCTTCGGAACTTCGAAGCTCTGGCCGTAGAGGATTTCGTTCTCGAGGAAAATGACCGGGTTCGAATCGCGAATGGCCGCCTTCAGCAGGCCCTTGGCGTCGGCTGCCGTGTACGGCATCACGACCTTGAGGCCCGGAATGTGGCTGTACCAGGCGGCGTAGCACTGCGAGTGCTGGGCCGCGACGCGGGCAGCAGCACCGTTCGGGCCGCGGAAGACCATCGGCGCGCCCATCTGGCCGCCGGCCATGTAGAGCGTCTTCGCAGCCGAGTTGACGATCTGGTCGATCGCCTGCATTGCGAAGTTGAAGGTCATGAACTCGACAATCGGGCGCAGGCCCGCCATGGCCGCACCCACGCCGATGCCGGCAAAGCCGTGCTCAGTGATGGGGGTATCGACCACGCGGCGCGGGCCGAACTCCTGCAGCAGGCCCTGGGTCACCTTGTAGGCGCCCTGGTACTCGGCAACCTCTTCACCCATGATGAAGACGTTCTCGTCGCGGCGCATTTCTTCCGCCATGGCGTCGCGCAGCGCTTCGCGGACGGTCATGGTCACCATCTCGGTGCCGGCCGGAATGTCCGGATCGGCGGCAACTTCGCTCTTCGGCGCGGCCGGAACGGTTGCAGCCTTGCTTGCGGTCGGCTCCTCGGCAGCCTCGCGTGCCTTGCCGCCGGCATCGTCCGCGGTCGCGGCCGGAGTATCGGCGTCAGCCTTGGCCGCAGGCGCGGCGGCCGGCAGGTCGTCCGCGCTCTCGCCTTCCTGAACGAGGACCGCGATCGGCGTGTTCACCTTGACGCCTTCGGTGCCTTCGGCGACCAGGATCTTGCCAAGGATACCTTCATCAACAGCCTCGACTTCCATCGTGGCCTTGTCGGTTTCGATCTCGGCAATGACATCACCGGGAGCGACCTTGTCGCCCTCCTTCTTGACCCACTTGGCGAGATTGCCCTCTTCCATGGTCGGCGAGAGAGCGGGCATGAGAATTTCGATCGGCATAATCCGCCTCCCCCTTTAGAGCAGAATGTCGGTGTAGAGCTCGGATGCATCCGGCTCCGGATCGGTCTGCGCGAAGTCAGCAGCGTCGGCGACGATGTCGCGGACTTCCTTGTCGATCGCCTTCAGATCGTCCTCGGTCGCCCACTGCTTCTGCAGCAGGCGAGCCTTGACCTGCTCGATCGGGTCGTGCTCGGAGCGCATCTTCTGCACTTCATCCTTCGAGCGGTACTTTGCCGGGTCGGACATCGAGTGACCGCGATAGCGGTAGGTCTGCATCTCGAGAATGATCGGGCCATTGCCGCTACGGCACCATTCAACGGCAAGGTCCGACGCAGCCTTCACGGCGCGAACGTCCATGCCATCGACCTGGATGCCCGGAATGCGGAACGAGACACCGCGCTGGGCAAAATTGGTCTCAGCCGACGAGCGGGTCACCGCGGTGCCCATGGCGTAGCGGTTATTCTCGATCACGTAGATGACGGGGAGCTTCCACAGCGAGGCCATGTTGAAGCTCTCGTAGACCTGACCCTGATTGGCTGCGCCGTCACCGAAGAAGGTCAGCGCAACGTGGTCGTTACCGCGATACTTGTTCGCAAACGCAAGGCCGGTGCCGAGCGAGACCTGCGCACCGACGATGCCGTGACCGCCGTAAAAGTTCTTCTCCTTCGAGAACATGTGCATGGAGCCGCCCTTGCCCTTGGAGTAGCCTCCACGGCGGCCCGTCAGCTCGGCCATGACGCCGCGCGGGGACATGTCCATCGCCAGCATGTGGCCGTGATCGCGGTAACCCGTGATCATCTGGTCGCCTTCTTTAATGGCCATGGCCATGCCGGTGACGACCGCTTCCTGTCCGATATAGAGGTGGCAGAAGCCACCGATGTAGCCCATACCGTAGAGCTGACCCGCCTTCTCTTCGAAGCGGCGGATCAAGAGCATGTCGCGGTAAGCCTTGAGCTCCTGCTCCTTGGAAAATTCAGCTGGGGCCGGAGTTCTCGGTGCCGGCGGGGTTTTCGAATCCGCCTTGGTTTTCTTGGCGGACGTTTTCCTGGCGGCTGTCGCCATGCTCTCGCTCCCTGTTCTTCACAGTGTCGTTTGGGAAGGCACGCCATCCCGATCGTGGCGAAAGCTAGCATGTGCAACGTTTGTCCGCCACGCAGAAAATGCATGGGTCACATGCGTACAAACATTTCTTTTTACACGTAAATCGGTTGATTAACCGCAATTCGGTTAATCACCGATCAGCGCAGAATGATGACCTCATCAGGCTGGGCGAGGTTCAGCGCACGGCGCGCATGCTCATCCAGCATGTCCTTCTCCATAAACCCATCATGTAGGAGCTGGACGCGATTTTCCAGATGCATCCGCTCTTTCGTGATCTGGGCGAGATTCTGCTCAAGCTGCGCGACACGCTCCTCGAGCTGCATCTTGGCGTTCAGGCCATAGGTGCCGTGGAATGCGTGGAAGCCGAAATAGGAGAAAACCACAGCGGCGATCGCCGGCACGATCAGGGCACCGGTATTCCGCTTCTTGCGTTGACGTGTCCACATGGGGATTGGCGCGATACTCGAGAACAATGGCGCCATTTGATCCCAACATGCTTAAGGGGCGGTTACTTTCGCAACCGCCCCTTCAGATTCATCCGGATCAGAACTGAAGCGCCAGTCAGGCCTTCAGGATGCTGGTGCCGGCGTAGCGCGCCGCCTTGCCCAGTTCTTCCTCGATGCGGAGCAGCTGGTTGTACTTGGCGAGACGATCCGAACGAGCCAGCGAGCCGGTCTTGATCTGACCGCAGTTGGTCGCGACCGCGAGGTCGGCGATGGTCGAATCCTCGGTCTCGCCCGAGCGGTGCGACATGACGGCCGTGTAGGCCGCCTTGTGCGCGGTCTCGACGGCATCGAGCGTCTCCGTCAGGGTGCCGATCTGGTTGACCTTGACGAGGATCGAGTTGGCGACGCCCATGCGGATGCCGTCGCGCAGACGTTCGGAGTTGGTCACGAACAGGTCGTCGCCAACCAGCTGAACCTTCTTGCCGATCAGGTCGGTCAGGATCTTCCAGCCTTCCCAGTCGTCCTCTGCCATGCCGTCCTCGATCGAGATGATTGGATAGTCGGCGGTCAGCTTGGCGAGGTACTTGGCCTGGGCCTTCGAGTCGCGGGTCTTGCGCTCGCCCTCGTAGACGTAGTTGCCGTCCTTGAAGAACTCGGTTGAGGCGCAGTCGAGCGCGATGGCAACCTGCTCGCCGGGCTTGTAGCCAGCCTTCTCGATCGAGGCCATGACGAAGTCCAGCGCTGCCTGTGCGCTCTTGAGGTTCGGCGCAAAGCCGCCCTCATCACCGACGTTGGTGTTGTGGCCGGCGTCCTTCAGGCCCTTCTTGAGGGTGTGGAAGATTTCCGAACCCCAACGCAGCGCCTCGCGAAACGACTCAGCGCCGACCGGCATGATCATGAATTCCTGGAAGTCGATCGGGTTGTCCGCGTGCGCGCCGCCGTTGACGATATTCATCATCGGAACGGGGAGAATGTGTGCGCCTGCGCCGCCGACGTAGCGGTAAAGCGGCAGGTCTGCCGAGACCGCAGCCGCACGAGCGACGGCCAACGAGACGCCCAGGATCGCGTTGGCGCCGAGGCGAGACTTGTTGGGCGTGCCGTCCAGCTCGATCATGGTGCGATCGATCTGGATCTGGTTTTCGGCGTCGAGGCCGCCAATGGCCTCAAAAATCTCGCAGTTGACGGCGTCGACAGCACCCTTCACACCCTTGCCGAGGTAGCGGGAGCCGCCGTCACGCAGCTCGACCGCCTCATGGGCGCCCGTCGAGGCGCCGGACGGCACCGCTGCGCGGCCCATCGAACCGTCTTCCAGCACCACATCCACTTCAACGGTCGGGTTGCCTCGGCTGTCGAGAATTTCGCGGCCGACGATATCAACGATTGCGGTCATCTGGGGTCCCCTTTGGCAAGGATTGCAAGGTGGGGCCGTCTTAGCGAATGGGAGCGCAAAGAAAAAGACCCGGCAGCGGTCTGCCGGGTCTTTCTTGTGATGTCTGGCTACTGAAGTCGACTAAATCCAGTACGGCGGAACGTTGTAGTAGTTGTACGACGCCTCACGCACTTTCTCGCCGTCCGAATTCGTCAGCTCGCTGATGTCGTAGACCGGTGCAGCCTCGAGCTGTTCGCGGGTGAACGAAACGACATAGCCGCCGCGGCTTGGATCGTAGTCGAGACTCGCCCACGGGACGGCGTGATACTTTTCGCCGATGCCGAGGAAGCCGCCAAAGCCGATCACGGCGAACATGATGCTGTTGGACAGCTTGTCCAGCATGACGTCTTCAATCGTACCGATATGGTTGCCTTCGGTGTTGTAGACATCGGTGCCGATGACGCGCGAAGCCTGGATCGCCTGAGTGTGACCTGATGCTGTAGCCATTCCGGTGCTCCTTTTGGAATCTTCTCACGCCCCTGTCCCTCATCAATCGGGCAGGGGCGAAGAAGTTCCCGGGCGCCGGGTGCGTCAGTTTTGTTTGGCGATGCGGTCGAAGGCCATCAGGCGCTCGAGCAGGCGCGGCATGTCCTTGAGCGCAACCATATTCGGTCCATCCGAAGGTGCGTTGTCGGGGTCCTGATGCGTCTCGATGAAGACGCCGGCAACGCCGACGGCCACGGCCGCGCTTGCCAGCGTCTGGACGAAGCGGCGCTCGCCACCCGACGAACCACCCTGCCCGCCGGGCTGTTGCACGGAATGGGTGGCGTCGAAAATCACCGGCGCACCGGTTTCCGCCATGATGGGTAGCGCGCGCATGTCGCACACCAGCGTATTGTACCCGAACGAGGCGCCGCGTTCAGTCAACAGGACATTCGCGTTGCCGGAGCCGGTCACCTTCGCAACGACGTTCTTCATGTCCCAGGGCGCGAGGAACTGGCCCTTCTTGACGTTGACGATCTTGCCGGTCTTTGCCGCCGCGATGAGAAGGTCGGTCTGGCGCGAGAGAAATGCCGGGATTTGCAGAATGTCGACCACCTCGGCGACGATGCCGCATTGCTCCTCGGTGTGAACGTCGGTAAGCACCGGCAGTTCGAGGTCCTTGCGCAGGTCGGCGAAGACCGGCAGCGCTGCTTCAAGGCCGGCACCGCGCTTTCCAGAAAGCGAGGTGCGGTTCGCTTTGTCGAAAGAGGTCTTGTAGACTAGACCGATCCCCAGCGACGCACACATTTCCTTCAGGGCGCCGGCGATATCGAACGCATGCTGGCGGCTTTCGAGCTGGCATGGACCGGCGATCAGGGCCAGCGGCGCCGAGTTGGAGAAGACGACGTTGCCTGCGCGGACGGTCGAATTTGGGGAAGTCATGGCAATTCCTCGAATATGAAATCCACGCCCTGCCCGGGCGCAGCCGGAACCCTGATGGCTCCATCGCTCAGGTGCTCGTAGACGATACCGCGACCACTGAACATAGTTTTCGCGAACAAAATATTTGCGATGTGGAAAACAATCGCATCGAAACGGGTGGAACTCCCTTGCGTGTGCTCGCGAACCTGAACGGTACAACCGGCGAGCGGCACCGAAAGCTTGCTCGCCTCGGCGTTCACCTTGCTGCGGGCAGCCTTCGCCAGAAATTCGGCCAGCTCATTCGCTCTCGGGGACGTCATGACGACGGAGGCGATAGCCTTCGCACCGTTTTCGTGTTTTTCGAGCTGACTGCGATCGATCTTCGGCGCCTTGCGACGCTCGCAGGCAAAGAAGTGCAGGTCAGGCGCTGCAGGAGTGCCGGCAAAGGCCAGCAGGAAGGTGGCGATATCGGAACGGCCGCTGGCGTCCATTGACGGACGCGAAAACTCTACCATCGCACCGCCGGAGATACCGGCTTCCCGGAATTCTCGGTCGTCAGCTTCGGCATCCGTTGTGGCGAAGACCAGGCCGGAGAGCCCCTCGTCGCCCGCCGCAGCCCTGAAGCGCCGATCTGACTGAACAAAGTTGTTGCCGTCCGCGATGGCCTTATCGACAACAGCCCTGTCGCCAATTGCCAAAGGTTCGATGAAGGTGCCGTCAGCGAAGTAGATGCAGGCGTTGATCGTTCCGAATGGATGGTTGCCCTGCGGCGCGACGGTGAACCCCAGCGACGACAGCCGCTCTCGTGCGGTCGCCAAGCTGGCAGTAGGCATCACAAGGTGATCGAGCGCCCGCATGCCAATCCCCCACAAAGATCAGATGGCGCCCTGCGTCCAGGCAATGATTTCGCGCGTGACCTCGGCAAACGCGCGGTCGAGCGCCGCGACGTAGGCTTCGTTGCCGCTGCCGCTGAGCGGCGCCTCGGCAGCAAATGTGCGCTCGGCGCGGACAACGCCATTGCGGTCGTTGAGCAGCTTGACGTGCAGCCTCACCTCAGCACGCGAACCCCCGTCGAGGCGAATGCCAAATGCCCTGACTTCCGTCACAAGCTGGTAGTCGATGGCGAGCCCCTCGCCGGGCTTGCCAACACCGCCGAAGCGCCCCGAACCCTGTAGTGCCTCAACGAGCTTGGCCTGGACGAGCCGCGGCAGGCGATCAGCCCACTGCGCCCCCTTGAGATATTCCATTGTCCCTGCAGTCGGGCGGACGACGATGTTCTCGCTGTCGATCGTCTTGATCGCTGTCGGCTCGGCCACCAGCACCTGCACGCGCGATCGGCGCGGGCCAGCCGCATCGACAGTCACCGCATCGAGGTCGAATGTGTCGAGCGGCGCGGGGCCACCGCCGGGAAGCGCTGCGCAACCGGCGAGCATGAGGGCAGACGAAACAAGAAGAACCCGTCGACTGATACTGATCATCGTATTCTACTGTCCCCTTCGGTCGCCGGTGCGGATCGCGAGTGCGGCGATTTAAGTGCTGTAGCGCGCTTCAGGTCAACGGCGAGCCCGGCCGTCATACTGCCGAACCTCGCCTGCTCCACCGGAAAGAATCCGCTGCGGATTGCGCTCAAGATCGGTGATGGCCCGCTCGATGCGGGTGATGGATGTGCGTGCGTCGCGGACGAGGCCTTCAACTTCACGCAGGCCGGAACCTGAGAATCGGGCCAGGCCGTCGGTAATCGTGCCCATGCGGGCGTTGAGCGTGTCAGCCACCTGTCGGAACGCCTTCAGCGTCTCGCTGGCCTCGGTCATGATGCCGCCAGCCTCGTCGGAGCCGAGCAGGTTGTCGACCTTCTGCAGCACACCGTCGACGCGTTCGGATGCCTGTGCCAGACGGGTAGCAAGCTGCCGCGCATCGGTAATGATAGCGTCGATGTCTTCCGTACGCGCGCTGACCGCCTCGGAGACACGATTGATGTCGTTGGCGGCGTGGTTGATGCTGGTGCTCGCCTGCTCGAAATTGGAGAGAGCGGTGCGCACCGTCGCCGGATCGACACTGTCGATGACGCTGTCCACCTTCGCGAGCGTTTCGCCTGCGGCGGTAGAGAAATCGGCAAACGAAGCAACGGCCGTCTCGACGTCCTTCATGATGCCATCGAGATTGGTCGTGGCATCATCGAGCCGCTTGGTGAATTTCTCGACGTTCTCGACGACCTGCGCCACCTGATTGCGATCAACCGCGCGGATCAGGTCTTCAGCGGCCGCCAGCGTCGAGTCGATGCGCTCGGAGGCGCCAGCCAGGGACTTCGAAAGTGTGGTCACGTTGGCAAGAAACTCATCGATGCCGTCGGCATTGCGGCTGAGGGCTGCCGAGAAATTTTCGACGTTGCGCAGTGTCTCGGTGATCGACGGGCGCGCATCGCCCGCAAGCTGCTCGAGCTCGGCCAGAACCGCGTCGGCGCGCTTAAAGATGTTTTGGGCGCTTTCGAGCAGGTTCGCCACGGCAGACGGATTGGCCGTCAGTTCGGCAATCGCCCCCTGCTCTTCCGCCAGTTCAAGCAGGTTCGGCTCGTTCGGGTTGCCGCCGCGCATTTCGATGTTTGCCTGGCCGGTGAGGCCCGCGAGGCCGACATCAGCCTGCGTTGACTGGGTGATCGGCGTCAGGCGGTCGACCACAGCGTCTGCGATGGCGACGGTCGGATTGTTCACGTCGATGTAGACGCGGCTGACATCGCCGACCTTGACGCCGTTGAACAGCACCATGCTGCCGCGTGCGAGGCCAGAGGCGGAGCCGTGGATGCGAAAGCGCAGTATCACCGTCTCGCCGCGGTCACCGACGCCGGATGTCCAGTAGACGAAAGCGAAAGCCGCAAGAACAGCAACCAGCGTGAAGATGCCGACGATGACGTAGTTAGCGCGAGTTTCCATGCGCCCTTCCTAAGCTTTGTTCTTGCGCGCAGACAGGTCGATGTGCCTGGCTCGCTTGCCGCGGAAATAAGATTTCACCCAGGGGTCCTCGACGGTCATCATGTCCTCGATGGTGCCTTCCATCAGCACCTTCTTGCCGCCCAGCACGGCAATGCGGTCGCAGACGGAAAACAGGCTGTCGAGATCGTGGGTGACCATGTAGACCGTCAGCCCCATCGTGTCGCGCAGCTTCGCCACGAGATCATCGAAGTCAGCCGCGCCGATCGGGTCGAGGCCGGAGGTGGGCTCATCAAGGAAAACAAGGTCCGGATCGAGCGCGAGCGCCCGGGCGAGCGCGGCCCGCTTGATCATGCCGCCCGACAGTTCTGATGGGAATTTGTCGGCCGCGTCGCGTGGCAGGCCGACCAGCTCCAGCTTGAGGAGCGCCAGTTCATCCATCAGCGGCTTCGGCAGGTCGAGATACTCGCGCATCGGCACCTGGATGTTCTCCCGCACGGTTAGTGCCGAAAACAGCGCGCCGTGCTGGAACAGCACGCCGAGGCGCATGTCTATCTGCACCTTTTCCTCGTCGGAGATGGTGTCGAGGTCGTTGCCGAACAGCGTCACCGTACCGCCACGCTTCGGGGTAAGGCCCAGCACCGTGCGCAGCAGGACCGACTTGCCGGTACCGGATGCGCCGACAAAACCCAGAATTTCCCCGCGGTAAACATCGAGCGAAAGCTTGTCGAGTACCAGCTTCTCGCCAAAGCCGACGGTCACGTCGCGCACGGAGAGCACGATTTCCGGTGCCGCGTCAGCGTGGTTTGCCGGAGTGAGGAGAGCTGCCTGCGCCATCAGAAGTCGATCGCCACGTAGAACATTGCAAACAGGCCATCGAGCACGATGACGACGAAGATCGACTTCACCACGGAGGCGGTCACGTGCCGGCCAAGCGACTCCGCACTGCCGCCCACCTTCATGCCTTCGACAGAGGCGATGATGCCGATGATGAGGGCCATGAATGGCGCCTTGATCATCCCCGCAAAGATCGTGGAAAGGTCGACGCTCGCGCGCAGGCGGTCGATGAAGGATTCCGGCGGAATGCCCGAATAGATATCGGCGACCAGCATTGCGCCACTCAGAGATGCCGCATTGGCAACGATGGTGAGGCACGGAACAGCGATCACCAGCGCGACCAGGCGCGGAAAGACGAGGACGCCGATCGGGTTCAGGCCAATGACCTTTAGCGCGTCGATCTCCTCGCGCATCTTCATAGAGCCAATTTCGGCGGTGATCGCACTGCCGGAGCGGCCTGCGATCATGATCGATGTCAGCAACACGCCGAGTTCACGCAAGGTCAGGATGCCGACGAGGTCGACAATGAAGATTTCCGCGCCGAACCAGCGCAGCTGGTAGGCACCCTGCTGCGCGACAATGGCGCCAACGATGGACGAGATCAGGACGACGACCGGAATCGCACCGACACCCATGCGGTCGATCTGGTTGAAGATGGCCGCCGGGTTTACCGCATGGCCGCGGCCGAGCTTCATCTGGGCGCCACGAATGGTCGAGCCGAGGATGTACATGCCGGCGACGAAGTCGTCGAAGGCAGCGACGGTCAGGCGGCCGAGCGTCTCAAGCCAGCGGATGACGATGAAGGGCTGTAGCCGGCGGGAAACTTCGGGGCCATCGTCCAGCGCTTCTCCTACAGCGTCGAGGAGAATCGAAGCTGAAGGACTGGCACCAACGATTTCTACTGGCGCGCCGGCACGGCGCTGTGAATCTGCCAGGCGCTGAATCAGCCAGGCCCCGGCGGTGTCGAGGCCCGTGACTCCGGTCACATCGAGAATCACCTCGCCACGAGGATGGCTTTGTTCCAGTTCGCGCGTGGGCGCGTCGACAAGATGCACGGAACGGGTGTTCCAGACGCCAGAAAGCGCCCAGATCGTACGCCCGCCCTCTTCGCTCACGGCAATCGACGGCCGTCGCGCATCTGCGACCTGGCTCATTGCGGTTGCGTCGCCTGCATCTTTCGTCAACATCGGTCCACTATTAGCGGCTCGTAAATCGCCTGTCACTTTGGCGATGGCCCGGGTGGACGACGTTGACGGGAGTTCTTCATGAAGCGTGACCTTTTTGTCAGAGCCGAGCGGTTTCCGCTCGCGGCAGCCTTTACCATCTCACGTGGCACGAAGACGGAAGCGGCGGTGCTGACCTGCACCATCCGCGACGGCGGAAACGCGGGTCATGGCGAGTGCGTTCCCTATGCCCGTTACGGCGAGACGCTGGAAAACGTCACCGAGCAGATCGAGGCGGCACGAAGCGCCATTGAGAACGGCGCATCACGCGAAGAGATCTTGTCGATCATGAAGCCGGGCGCCGCGCGAAACGCTGTCGACTGCGCGCTATGGGATCTCGAAGCGAAATCCGGGGCCGGCCCGGTCACGGAGCGAATCGGCGTTGCAACTGCGAAGCCGCTCATCACCGCCTACACGATCTCTCTCGGCGAACCGGAACAGATGGGTGCCGCGGCGCGCGAGAACGCACACCGGCCGGTGCTGAAGGTGAAGGTCGGCACCGAAGACGACGTCTCGCGAATTGCAGCGGTCGCAGAAGCAGCGTCGAACGCCCGCATCATCCTTGATGCCAACGAGGGTTGGACGGAAGACAATATCCGCAAGCATCTGCTCGCCGCTGCGCGCTATCGAGTGGCTGTCGTTGAGCAGCCGCTCCCAGCCGGCAGGGACGAGATCCTGCGCAACATCCCGCATCCCGTTCCGGTCTGCGCGGATGAGAGCGTCCACACTGTCGAAGGACTGGAACAGTTGCTCGGCCTCTATGACGCCATCAATATCAAACTCGACAAGACCGGCGGCCTCACGGGGGCGCTGACGCTGCATCAGCGTGCCCGCGAACTTGGCTTCGGCATCATGGTCGGCTGCATGGTCGGCACGTCTCTGGCGATGGCGCCGGCTGTACTGCTAGCGCAGGATGCAGACTTCGTCGATCTCGACGGCCCGCTGCTCCTTGCAAAGGATCGCGAGGAGCCACTTACCTACGAAGGCTCGCTGGTTTATCCGCCCTCGCCTGCTCTGTGGGGCTGAACCGGCCTGCGGTTGTCTACGGCGCGGCAGGTCGCTAGCCTGCGCCCACACAAAGGGAGAATGCAATGGAACTTGGAATTCGTGGGAGGAAGGCCATCGTCTGTGCGTCAAGCCGCGGCCTCGGGTTGGGCTGCGCGACCGCACTGGCGGAGGCCGGATGCGATCTCGTCATGAACGGCCGTAACGCGGAAGTGCTGGCTGCGGCGGCAGCAAAGCTACGCTCGACCTACGGGGTCAACGTCACGGAAGTTCCGGGCGACGTCTCGGACCCGGCAGTGCGCGAGCAGCTGCTAGCGGCGGCGCCTGCAACCGACATTCTCGTCAACAACAACGGCGGCCCGCCCTTCCGCGATTTCCGGGAACTGACCCGCGAAGCCATGCTCGCAGGCGTAAACAACAACATGATCACGCCGATCGAGCTCATCAAGGCGGTTATCGACGGCATGACCGAACGCGGCTTTGGCCGCATCGTCAACATCACGTCCATGTCGGTCTACCAGCCGATCCCTGGTCTCGACCTGTCGTCCGGCGCACGCGCGGGCCTTACCGCTTTCCTTGCGGGCATCGCGCGTACGGTCGCCGACAAGAACGTGACCATCAATCACATCCTGCCGGGAAAATTCGATACTGACCGAATCCGCACCAGCATCGAGTTCTCCGCAAAGAAGGCCGGTACCACGGTCGAGGCTGAGGCTGAACGCCAGGCGAAGGACATCCCAGCGGGACGCCTCGGCACAGCCGAAGAATTCGGCAAGGTCTGCGCCTTCCTGTGCTCTGTGCATGCCGGCTACATCACCGGGCAGAGCATCCGGCTTGACGGCGGCCTGTTCAACAGCTCGTTCTGACAGCTGAACAAGTACAACAGAGTTTCGGAGGAAGACATTGAAACTTATCCGTTTTGGAGAGCGTGGGCAGGAGAAGCCCGGCCTGATTGGCGCTGACGGCAAGCTGCGCGACGCGTCCTCGCTGGTGAGCGACTATTCGCCAGAAACCATTGCGCAGGATCTCGCAGGCAAACTTGCGGGCGTCGACGTCTCCACGTTGCCGGAAGTCCCGGAAGGCGTTCGCCTCGGTTCGCCGGTCTCGCGCGTCGGCCACTTCATCGCCATCGGCCTTAACTACGCCGACCACGCCGCCGAGACCGGTTCGCCGATTCCGTCCGAGCCGATCGTCTTTTCCAAGGCGCCGAGCTGCCTGTCCGGGCCGAATGACGACGTGCTCCTGCCGAAGGGCTCCGAAAAACTCGATTGGGAAGTCGAGCTTGCAGTTGTGATCGGCAAACGGGCCGACAACGTGTCGGAAGCCGATGCGCTGTCGCACGTCCTCGGCTACGCGCTGTGCAACGACGTCTCCGAACGCGCATGGCAGGCCGAGCGCGGCGGGCAGTGGATCAAGGGCAAGAGCGCTCCAACCTTCGGCCCGCTTGGCCCATGGATTGCAACGCCGGACGAGATTGCCGACCCGCAGAATCTCGACATGTTCCTCGACGTGAACGGCGAGCGCTGCCAGACCGGCAACACGCGCACCATGATCTTCTCCGTCGCCCACATCATCTCGTACCTGTCGAGCTTCATGGTGCTTGAGCCGGGCGACGTCATCACCACCGGCACGCCTCCCGGCGTCGGCCTCGGCATGAAGCCGCAGAAGTTCCTGAAAGCCGGTGACGAAATGCGTCTCGGCATTGCCAGCCTTGGCGAGCAGCGCCAGAAGGTCGTTGCCCGATAGAGGCATCTCCGGGCGGCCAGGAGCCGCCCACCCTCGCCTTTAGGGGCGAACGTGATAGAACGCCGACTCGGCGATGAGCTGGGGCTATGAAGACATGAATATCGATAACACAACAAAATCCTCGGACCTCGAAGAAGGCGCGCTGTTCTATCATCGCTATCCCTCGCCCGGAAAACTGGAGATCCAGGCGACGAAGCCGCTGGGCAACCAGCGCGATCTGGCGCTTGCCTATTCGCCCGGCGTTGCTGCGCCCTGCCTTGCGATCCAGGACGATCCATCAGCGGCCGCGCTCTACACGTCGCGTTCAAACCTCGTTGCCGTCATTTCCAACGGCACGGCCGTGCTCGGTCTCGGCAATATCGGCGCGCTGGCTTCGAAGCCGGTTATGGAGGGCAAGGCTGTCCTCTTCAAGAAGTTCGCCGGCATCGACGTGTTCGACATCGAGATGAACACGCCCGACATCGACCAGATGGTTGAGACGGTCGCCGCGCTCGAGCCTACCTTCGGAGGCATCAATCTCGAGGATATCAAGGCGCCGGAATGCTTTGAGATCGAAGAGCGCCTGAAGGCGCGGATGAAAATCCCGGTCTTCCATGACGACCAGCATGGCACCGCGATCATTGTGGCCGCCGCCGTCATCAACGGTCTCGAGCTTGCCGGTAAGAAGATCGAGGAGGTGAAGATCGTCTCCTCGGGCGCTGGTGCCGCGGCGCTCGCCTGCCTCAACCTGCTCGTCTCTCTCGGTGCCAATCGCGACAACATCTGGGTCACCGACCGCCACGGCGTCGCCTATAAAGGCCGCGTCGAAGAGATGGACCGCTGGAAGGATCCGTACGTCAAGGACACCAACGCGCGCACGCTGGAAGACGTCATCGGCGGTGCCGACGTGTTCCTCGGTCTATCGGCCGCGGGCGTCCTCAAGCCCGAATACCTCCAGCACATGGGCGAAAAGCCGCTGATCCTGGCGCTCGCCAACCCAAATCCGGAGATCATGCCGGAGCTGGCGCGTGAGGCGCGTCCGGATGCGATGATCTGTACCGGGCGCTCCGACTACCCGAATCAGGTCAACAACGTCCTGTGCTTCCCCTACATCTTTCGCGGCGCCCTCGATGTGGGCGCAACCGCGATCAACGAGGAGATGAAGATGGCGGCCGTGCGCGCGATTGCAGCGCTGGCCCGCGAAGAGCCTTCGGAAGTCGCCGCTCGCGCCTATTCCGGCGAGACGCCGATCTTCGGCCCGGATTTCCTCATCCCCTCGCCGTTCGACCCGCGCCTCATCCTGCGTATCGCCCCGGCTGTGGCCCGGGCGGCCTGCGAAACGGGCGTCGCTACGCGTCCGATCGAGGATTGGGAAGCCTACACCGACCGCCTGACGCGCTTCGTATTCCGTTCGGGCCTGATCATGAAGCCGATCTTCTCGGCTGCCCGAACGGCACGCAAGGATCGCGTGATCTATGCCGACGGCGAGGACGAGCGCGTGCTGCGCGCGGCCCAGGTTGTGCTGGAAGAAGGCATCGCACGCCCAACGCTGATCGGCCGTCCGAGCGTCATCGACATGCGTCTCAAGCGCTACGGCCTGAAGATCCGCGCCGGGAAGGACTTTGACGTCGTCAATCCGGAAGACGATCCGCGCTACCGCGACTATGTCGATCTGCTGATCCAGGTCGGTGGCCGCCGTGGTGTAACGCCGGAAGCGGCTCGGGCCATGGTGCGTACCAACAACACCGTCATCGCGGCGCTCGCCATGCTGCGTGACGAGGCAGATGCCATGATCTGCGGCCTCGAAGGGCGCTTCGAACGCCACCTGCGCAATGTCGACCTCATTATCGGCCGCCGCGCGGGCGTTGGGCGCCTGTCGGCCCTGTCGATGCTGATCGCGCAGCGCGGCATAACCTTCTACACCGACACCTATGTCGACATCGATCCGAGCGCGCGGCAGATCGCCGAAATGACGATCCTGGCGGCGGAGGAAATCCGGCGCTTCGGCATCGCGCCGAAGGCGGCACTGCTCTCGCACTCCAACTTCGGCTCGCGCGAATCCAAGAGCGCACTGAAGATGCAGGAAGCTGCGGCGCTGCTGCGCGAGCTGGCTCCGGACCTCGAAGCGGACGGTGAAATGCACGGCGACTCCGCAATTTCGCCAGCGCTGCGCCAGAGGATCTACCCGCACTCGACGCTTACCAATGAGGCGAACCTGCTGGTGTTCCCGAATCTCGACGCGGCGAACATCACGCTGACGACCGTGAAGGCAATGACGGACGCGCTGCACGTCGGTCCGATCCTGCTCGGCGCAGCACGCCCCGCGCACATTCTGACGCCGTCGGTGACCTCGCGAGGCGTGGTCAACATGACGGCGCTGGCCGTCGTCCAGGCAAGTTCCTAGCAAGAGCCTTCCGCCTGAACATACGCTTGCTTAACTGCCCCGTGCCATGCTTGCCGCATGGTGTGGGGTGGAAAGCTTGGCAGGTATGTCGGCCTGGCGCAGCGGATTGTTGCCGCTGCGGCCGTTTGCGTTGTGCTTCCGACCGTTTCGGCGGAGGCAAGCGCACGCATGTGCCGGCAGCTTGAGGCGCAGCTCGCCGCCCTGCCCAAGACCGGAAAGGCAGGCTCGACTTCGCAGATCCGCAAATACGACGCCGCGATTGCCCGCCAGCAGGAACAGATCCGCAAGGCTCGGGCGCAGCTGCAGCAGAACAGCTGCACGATCGGGCTGAGCGTCGTTAGCGGTGTTTGCGGCCAGGTGCGCGGCGCGCTGGCGCGCATGGAAAAGAATCTCGCCGACCTGCAGCGTATCCGCGCGAAACTCGGCAGCGGCGGCAGCCAGCAGGAGCGTAATCGCATCCTGCGAGCGCTGCAGTCGAACGACTGCCGTCCGGATACGACCCCGGTATCGGTTCCCAAGCAGTCAAAGGCACCGGAACGCGAACAGCAGGTGCCCGGACCGGCCCAGAGGAAACAGGCAGCCGTTGCGCCGCGCCGACCAACGGGCAATCTGCGCACGATGTGCGTGCGCACCTGCGACGGTTACTATTTTCCGATTTCCTGGTCGGTCTCGGCCGAAGCCTTCAAACGCGACGAATATGTCTGCGCCAGTATGTGCCCCGGTGTCGAAACGGAGCTCTACTATCACCACGTGCCGCATGAAGAGACCGACCGGATGGTCTCGGCCAGGACGGGAATGCCGTACACGCAGATGCACTTTGCCTACCGATACAAGAACCCGGACGTGCGGCCGCCGCAGGGCTGCACCTGCTCCCCACAAGCCGCGGCCGCGGCAGCACGCGGCTACACGATCATCGGCGGAAGCTATGAAGCTAACGGCGTCACGTCCGAGCTAAAGGGTTCGGTGATGGAGTTCGGGCAGCCTGCCTCTGAACCCGAGACCGAGAACGAAGACATCGTGGAAGAGACGCCTCCCGCCGAGCAGGAACTAGTCGAGTCGTCCGGCCCGCCACGTCGCGAGCGTCCAATCAGGGTCGTCGGGCCAGCGTTCCTTCCCGACCCAGAATCGGAAGAAGCTCAGCCAGCTCAGGACCACGGTCCAGCCCTGTAAGGGCAAGGCGCAGCGGCATAAACAGCTGCTTGCCCTTGCGGCCCGTCAGCTCCTTCAACCGGTCGGTCCAGATCTTCCAGGTCATGTTGTCCCACGGCTCGGCCGGCAGATTGTTGAAGGCCGTGGCGAGGAACGCCTTGTCCTGGTCCGAAAACACGACCTTCTCGGGTCCCTCCGTCACGATGCGCCACCAGGCAACGCAGTCGGACAGCCGCTCGATGTTACTGCGCACGGCCATCCAGAATGGCTCGGCCTTTGCGCCGGAAACGCCGAGAGCCGCGAGGCGCTCTTTTACCTCGGCAAAGGGCATTGCGTGCAGCAACGCCTTGTTGAGCGTCTGAAGCTCCGCCGGATCGAATTTTGAGGCCGACTTCGATGTAGCGGTCGGATCGAAACGCTCGGCAAGTTCCTCGAGCGAACGGACGGCCGTGACGGACTCGGACGAGCCAATCAGCACGGCAAGCGAAGCGACAGCCATCGGCTCGATGCCATCTTCGGCAAGGCTTCGAATCGAAAGCGCGCCGGAACGCTTCGACAGCCCCTCGCCGCTGGCCGTCGTGAGAAGATTGTGGTGACCGAACTGCGGCGGTAGCGCGCCGAGCGCGCGGAACAGCGCGATCTGCACACCGGTATTGGCGACGTGGTCGTCACCACGAATGACATGGGTGATGCCAAGTTCGATGTCGTCCACCACCGACGGCAGCGTGTAGGGATACGTCCCGTCCTCGCGCACCAGTACCGGGTCGGACATCGACGACAGGTCGACTGTCTGCGGCCCGCGCACAACATCGTCCCAGACAACCTCGGTACGCTGCGTCTCAAATGGGTTTTCCGCGAAGTTTGGGAGCAGGAAGCGCCAGTGCGGCTTGCGGCCCTCAGCCTCGTAGGCGGCCTTCTGCTCGTCCGTCAGCTTCAGCGCCTCGCGGCCATAGACCGGCGGCAGCTTGCGGGACAGGCGCAGGCGGCGCCGGCGCTCCAGCTCTTCCGCCGTTTCCCAGCAGGGATAGAGGAGCCCCGCTTCCTTCAGCCGCTTCACCGCCGCGTCGTAGGTGTCGAAGCGGGCGGACTGATGCGTGATGATGTCGGGGCGAATGCCCAGCCAGTGCAGATCCTTCTGGATCTGGTCGGCATATTCCTGCTTCGAACGCGCCGCGTCCGTATCGTCGAAGCGAAGGATGAAGCGGCCCTTGTGCTTCAGCGCGAACAGCCAATTGAACAGCGCCGTGCGGGCGTTGCCAATGTGTATGTGGCCGGTCGGCGACGGGGCGAAACGGACGGTTACGGTCATCTCTGGTACTTCTGTAGCGGAAGCGGCAGTGCCGCTCCCGGTGTCAGGTGCGGTCGCGGAACCGGTTGGTGATCGGGTAGCGGCGGTCGCGGCCAAAGTTTTTCTTGGTGATCTTCACGCCGGGAGCCGCCTGCCGGCGCTTGTACTCCGCAACGTACAACAGATGCTCGACGCGATGGACCAGCTCGCGGTCATGCCCGCGCGCGACGATGTCGTCGACCGCCATCTCGCCCTCGACAAGGCATTCGAGGATCTCGTCCAAAACCTCGTAGGGCGGCAGCGAATCCTGGTCCTTCTGGTCCGGGCGGAGTTCCGCTGAAGGCGGCTTGTCGATGATGTTCTGCGGGATGACGATGCCCGACGGCCCGAGGCCGCCCGCCGGCACGTTGGCATTGCGCCAGCGCGACAGGGCGTAGACCTGCATCTTGTAGAGGTCCTTGATCGGGTTGAAGCCGCCGTTCATGTCGCCATAGAGCGTGGCGTAACCGACCGACATCTCGCTCTTGTTGCCGGTGGTGACGACCATCGAGCCGAACTTGTTGGAGATCGCCATCAGGATCGTGCCACGGGCACGGCTCTGCAGGTTCTCCTCGGTAATACCTTCCTCTGTCCCCTCGAAGGTCGCCGCAAGCGCCTTCATGAAGCCGTCGACTGGCTCGAAGATCGGCACGACGTCGTAGCGCACGCCGAGCGCCTTGGCACAGTCCTGCGCGTCCTTAAGAGAGGCGTCGGACGTGTAGCGATAGGGCATCATCACGCAGCGAACGCGGTCCGCGCCAAGCGCATCGACGGCGAGCGCTGCGCAAATCGATGAATCCAGACCGCCGGACAGGCCGAGCACGACGTCCTTGAACCGGTTTTTGTTGACGTAGTCGCGCAGGCCCAGCATGCAGGCGCGATAGTCCGCCTCTTCCGTTTCCGGCGTGCGGACAATGCGGCCCGGCACGCAGCGCCAGCCCTCGCCCGTCCGCTCCCAGCGCGTCAGTTCGCAGCCGGTCTCGAACTCGTCCATCTGGAAGGCGAGCGAATGATCCGCGTTGATGGCAAAGGACGCGCCGTCGAAAACCAGCTCGTCCTGTCCGCCCACCATGTTCGCGTAGAGCATCGGCAGGCCCGTCTCGATCACCTGGCGCAGGACGACCTGGTGGCGCACGTCGAGCTTGCCCCGGTAGTAGGGCGAGCCGTTCGGAACGAGCAGGATTTCCGCCCCGCTCTCTGCTAGCGTCTCGCAGACGCCGAGGTCACCCCAGATGTCCTCGCAGATCGGAAGGGCGATGCGCACGCCGCGGAAGTTGACCGGTCCCGGAACATCCGGTCCAGCCTGGAACACCCGCTTTTCGTCGAACTCGCCATAGTTCGGCAGGTCGATCTTGTAGCGCTCGGCGACCACCTTGCCGCCATCGAGCACCAGCACCGAATTGTGCAGCCCGCTCTTGCGGCGCAGCGGCGTGCCGATAATGACGCCCGGGCCACCATCTGCCGTGTCCGCAGCGAACTCCTCGACTGCACGCTCGCAGGCAAGCGCGAAGGCCGGCTTGATGACGAGGTCTTCCGGTGGATAGCCGGCGATGAAAAGCTCGGTGAACAGAACGAGGTCCGCCCCCTGTGCGGCCGCCTCGGCACGCGCCTTGCGGGCGAGAGCAAGATTGCCGGCGATGTCGCCGACAATCGGGTTCAACTGCGCTACGGCAATGGTCAGACTGTCAGGTGCACTCTTGGTCATGACCAAGCGTGTAGCGCG
The DNA here is from genome assembly GCF_007829415.1 of Aminobacter sp. J44. Lineage (NCBI taxonomy): Bacteria > Pseudomonadati > Pseudomonadota > Alphaproteobacteria > Hyphomicrobiales > Phyllobacteriaceae > Aminobacter > Aminobacter sp. J44. The sequence continues at coordinate 30,630 of NZ_VLJG01000067.1, forward strand.
GCGCTGTCGGCGCGGCAATGGTCCGCCGCATCAGTCACCGGTATAGCGGACAAGTTCCTCCGCCGGAGCGTTCGGGCCGATCGACATGGCGAGGATGCGGGAAAGGTGCGCACGCGACAGGCCGGTTTCGTTCACCCACGCGTTCATCTGCGCCTGGATCTTTGCCAGATCCTTCTTCGAGGTCGGGTTCTCCGCGATGTCGAGGCCGGCATCACGCAGCGCCGCAACCATGTCGCGGGAGAGCACAAAGGTATCCCAGCCGAGCCAGCGCAGCACGTACTGACCGGTGTTGCCGCCAAGCCGGCTGCGCGCCCAATCGCGTAGTGCCAGGCGGCGTCGCGGTTCGGGTCGATCGACACCTGCACGACAGGAATATCTGCGTCAGGGAATGCCAGCTTCAGTGGCGTCCAGGCGCCGTGGTCATAGCCACGCTTTTCAAGCCGGAACGGCGCGAAGCCTGCCTTTTCGAGCATGCCGATGACGCGCTCCGCCAGTTCCGGAGAACCGGGAGCGGGGTAAACCATCTCGTAAAGTTCAGGCGCGAAGCCACCGAAATCATAAATCATTCCCGGCGTCGGGTCGGCAACTACGGCGACGCCCCCGGTCTCGAAATGCGCAGAGACAATTACAATTGCCTTCGGCTTCGGAAGCAGGTGAGAGAGGCCCATCAGATAGGTGCGGGCCGGGCTGTCGTCCGTGACCACGTTAGGCCCACCGTGGGAAATGAAGAGGCTGGGCATTGCAGGCATGTGCGTCTCCTTTGCCTCAATATAGTCCGCGCGCGCGGAGGCGACAGGCCGGAGATCATCTACACTTCGTTCAACTTTGCCGAACGAAGCGCGGCTTCGCGTTCAACAAAAAAGGCGCGGATTGCTCCGCGCCTTCGTGAAATTCTGTGAGACTGCGATCAAAGATTGACCGCCTTCTGCGGCTGGCCAGCCTTGCCTTTCTTGAGCAGGTCGGCAACCAGAAACGCAAGTTCAACCGCTTGGTCCGCATTGAGGCGCGGGTCGCAGTGGGTATGGTAGCGATCGGCCAGTTCGTCGTCACGGATCGCGCGTGCGCCGCCCGTGCATTCGGTGACGTTCTTTCCGGTCATTTCGACGTGGATGCCGCCCGGATGGCTGCCCTCGGCGTGGTGGACGTCGAAGAACGCCTGTACCTCGCGGAGAATCCGCTCGAACGGACGGGTCTTGTAGCCAGCAGCGGTGATCGTGTTGCCGTGCATCGGGTCGCACGACCACACCACCTTGCGGCCTTCCCTCTGCACTGCGCGGATCAGCTTCGGCAGGTGCTCGCCCACCTTGTCCGCACCAAAGCGGGCAATAAGGGTCAGGCGGCCCGGCTCATTCTCCGGGTTCAGCAGGTCGATCAGCTGCAGCAGGCCATCCGGCGTCAGCGACGGACCGCACTTGAGGCCGAGCGGGTTCTTGATGCCGCGGCAGTACTCGACATGGGCGTGGTCTGGCTGGCGGGTGCGGTCGCCGATCCAGATCATGTGGCCGGAGGTCGCGTACCAGTCGCCAGAGGTCGAGTCGACGCGGGTCAGCGCTTCCTCGTAGCCGAGAAGCAGCGCCTCGTGGCTGGTGTAGAAGTCGGTTTCACGCAGCGCCGGATTGCTCTCGGCACTGATGCCGACCGCGCGCATGAACTCGATCGTCTCAGTGATCCGGTTCGCCAGGGCGCCATAGCGCTCTGCCTGCGGGCTGTCGGCAACGAAGCCCAGCATCCACTTGTGCACGTTCTCGAGGTTCGCGTAACCGCCCTGCGCGAAGGCGCGCAGCAGGTTGAGCGTCGCCGCCGACTGGCGGTACGCCATTTCCTGGCGGGTCGGGTCGGGCGTACGCGACTTCTCGTCGAACTCGATGCCGTTGATGATGTCGCCGCGGTAGCTTGGCAGCGACACGTCACCCTTGGTTTCGATGTCCGACGAACGCGGCTTGGCGAACTGACCAGCGATGCGGCCCACCTTCACGACCGGCTGCGCGCCTGCATAGGTGAGGACGACCGCCATCTGCAGAAAGACGCGGAAAAAGTCACGGATATTGTCTGCGCCGTGCTCGGCGAAGCTTTCGGCACAATCGCCGCCCTGCAGAAGGAAGGAGTCGCCATTGGCGACTGCCGCGAGCTGCTTCTTCAGCTTGCGTGCTTCACCTGCAAAGACCAGCGGCGGATAGGTCGAAAGCTGACGCTCCGTCTCGGCGAGCGCCGCAGCGTCCGGAAATGCCGGAACCTGGCTGATCGGCTTGCTTCTCCAAGAACTGGGGGACCATTTAGTAGTCATGTCTGCATCCAATACCGCAATAGGGCATGTCGCGCCCGCGCCAGCCCCGTGTTCATCTCGGGACGCGGCCCCAATACACCAGATGTCGGTTTTCTGCCACCCCTGGCTGACGCAAGGTTCAGCCGACGCGTTCACCATTTCGTACGCGGTATGAAGGCTGGTACATGGTGACCAGTTCTTCCGCGGCGCTCGGGTGGACCGCCATGGTCGCGTCGAAGTCGTCCTTTGTCAGGCGCGCCTTCACGGCGATGCCAAGAAGCTGCGCCATTTCGCCGGCATCGACGCCGAGCACATGCGCGCCAAGAACCCGGCGCGTGCCGGCATCGACCACCAGCTTCATGATCATCTTTTCCTGACGGCCGGAGAGCGTGTGGCGCATTGGACGGAACTCGGCGCGATAGATTTCGAGTTCCTCGTAGGTCTTCGCCGCCTCGTCCTCGCTGAGACCAACCGTGCCGATCTCCGGCTGCGAGAACACCGCCGTCGGGATCGCTTCATGATCCGGAGCGGTTGGCTTGTCCCTGAAAACCGTGTCGACGAAGCACATCGCCTCATGGATCGCCACCGGGGTGAGCTGCACCCGGTTGGTCACGTCGCCGAGGGCGTAGATGCTCTCGACATTGGTGCGCGAGTACTCGTCCACCACGATCTCGCCGACCGGGCCCATCTCGACGCCTGCCTTTTCAAGGCCGAGGCCCTCGGTGTTCGGCGTACGACCGACCGCCAGCATGACGCTTTCCACCACCTTGGATCCGCCGCCCGAAAGCTTGACCTCCAGCATGCCGTCCGAACGCTTTTCGATGCCACTGGAAGTGGTTTGCGTCAGGATGTCGATGCCCTTGTCGACCATTGCCTTGTGCAGCCCACGGCGCAGGTCCATATCGAAGCGGCCGAGGATTTCGAGGCCGCGGTACATCAGCGTCGTCTCGACGCCGAGGCCATGGAAGATGTTGGCGAACTCGACCGCGATGTAACCGCCGCCGGCGATCAGGATCGACTTCGGCAGCTTCTCAAGATTGAACGCCTCGTTGGAGGTGATCGCGTGCTCGCTGCCAGGCAGCGCATGGTGAGGATTGGGCCGGCCGCCGGTCGCAATCAGGATGTAGCGAGCAGTGACGGTGCGACCGTCCTTGACGATACGGACCGTGTTCGGCCCCTCGATCACCGCCCTGCTCTCGATGATCTCGGCGCCCGCGTTTTCCAGCCCGCGCCGGTAGAGACCTTCCAGCCGAGCGATCTCCTTGTCCTTGTTGGAGACAAGCGTCTTCCAGTCGAAACTGGTTTCACCGACGGTCCAGCCGTATCCGGCCGAATCCTCGAAATGCTCGGGGAACTGGGAGGCGTAGACGAAAAGCTTCTTCGGCACACACCCGCGAATGACGCAGGTGCCGCCGAAGCGATATTCCTCGGCGATGGCAACGCGTCTGCCGAGCGAGGCGGAAACGCGCGCGGCCCGCACACCTCCGGAACCGCCGCCGATTACAAACAGATCATAGTCGAAATCGGTCATGTCGGCTCCGGTAGGCTAGGCTTTGTTACTGCTGGGCCGGCTGCTCGCCGCCTTCTGCAGGCTTCGCAGCTTCAAAACGCTGCTGCAGCTCAGTCGCAACCTGCTGGGCGAGGTCGCGGGCAATGCCGTTCTGCCAAATTTCGGCAGCGCGGTAGACTTCGCGCATGACGATGGCGCCGTCGGAGATCAGCTTCTTGCCGGTCTCGGACTGGTAGAAGGTCGCGATCTCGTTGAGCTGCTGCTCGGTGAAGACACGGGCGTAGGCGAGACCAGCCTCGCGCTCGAGGTCGCCGCGGCGGGCGGCCAGTGACAGCGCGGTCTTATCGACGATCTCGATGATGTCGGCCTGCATGTCGGGATTCTTCTGGATCAGTTCGGTCTTCAGTGCCTGCGCGGCCTGCGGCAGGATCACGTCGAACTCGGCGGTCGCCCCCAGCGCTCCGATGGCGGTGCGCGCGGCGGCAAGGTGGCTGTCGGAAATTTCCTGCGCGAAGGCCGGCTGCGCAACGGTCAGCAGCGCCAGCGCTCCTGCGAGCGCGGCCAGACGACGGGAACTTTTGACGATTTTCATGATGGAGGTAACTCCCTTTGTGTTCATGCGACGGCGCGAACCGTTCTCACACCGCGTCCAGCTTCCGCGACGATCGCCGCGTCGGCCAGTCCCAAAAATAGACCATGCTCGACCACACCCGGAATGGCGTGCAGTGCATCGGACAGCGCTCTTGTGTCGGGAATACGGCCAAAAGATGCGTCGATGATCAGATGCCCACCGTCTGTAACAAACGGTTTGCCGTTCGTCATTCGGATTTCGAGGGGACCTTCCAGGCCAAGCTTTGCCGCCGCCTTCGCAATCGCGATCTTCGTGGCACCGAGGCCGAACTCGTTGACCTCGATCGGGAGCGGGAACTTTCCGAGCGTGTCGACCAGCTTAGAGGCGTCGGCGATCACCAGCATCTTCTCCGACGCCGCGGCCACGATCTTCTCGCGCAACAGCGCACCGCCGCCGCCCTTGATCAGGCCGAGCTGCGGGTCGATCTCGTCGGCACCGTCGATGGTCAGATCGAGTTCCGGCGTCTCCTCAAGCGTCGACAGCGGCACGCCGAGTTCGCGGCAGAGGGCTGCCGTGCGCTCGGAGGTCGGCACGCCGATAATGCTGAGGCCTTCCTGAACCTTCACCGCGAGCAGGCGCACGAATTCCTCGGCGGTTGAGCCAGTGCCGATGCCCAAGCGCATGCCGTCTTCGACATGCTCGAGCGCAACGCGAGCTGCTTCGATCTTCAATTGCCTGGCGTCCATGGTCGGCCCCGTAAAACGTCAACTTTGGCCCGGTCCTATCAGCTTTGACGCGTCGGGCAAGTACTAAGGCGGATCAGCGACAGACTTGCTCCACAGTTGCGGGCGGGCTATCGCAAGTCTTGCCGGCAAACGAGGGAATTTCTCCATGACCAAGCCCATCGTCGTCTTTGATCTGGACGGCACCCTGATCGACACAGCTCCCGACCTGCTCGACAGTCTGAACTACTGCCTCGAACTTGCAGGTCTGGCCAGGGCAAAGCCTGAGGAGCTGCGCCGCTTCGTGGGCATGGGCGGCCGGGTGATGATCGAACGCGCCTTCGAATCTCAGAAAATGCCATTGCTCGAAGCCCAGCTCGACGAGCTGCAGGCCGCGTTCCTGAAGCACTATGGCGGCAACATGCCGGGCTTGTCGCGCCCCTATCCCGGTGTCCTCGAGTCCATCGACCGCTTTCATTCGGCGGGCTACATCTGCGCCATCTGCACCAACAAGTACGAGACGCTCGCAACGACGCTGATCGAGCGCCTGGAGCTCACGCATTTGTTCAAGGCGATCGCCGGCGCCGACACTTTCCCCTTCCGCAAGCCGGACCCACGCCATCTCACCGAGACGATCGCAATGGCAGGCGGCGACCCCGCCCGAGCACTGATGGTGGGCGATTCCCGCACGGATATAGACACCGCCAAGGCTGCCGGAACTCCGGTCGTTGCCGTCGACTTCGGCTACACCGACCGGCACGTCAGCGAGTTCGAGCCCTCGAAGGTGATCTCGCACTTTGATGAGCTCACGCTGGAACTCGCCGAGTCCCTGATCAGCCAGACCGTCTCGTAACCGAACTCCCTCGCCCGCTTGCATACGACGATTTCCCGATCGTATGCAGGGACAAGGGGGAGACAAAGGCGCAGGCGAACCCGGTTCGTCTGCTCATTCGTCCGGCAAGCGACGAGGCTTTGCGCCGTCCCGGATCGCGATCCGGTCGGCATGCTCCCCATGCGATTTTCTTGATGGGCGCCAATGTGCGCCGGGGAGCATCTGAATTGACGCGCAATCTTTACGACGCACTTCTTGGCAATCTCGCAAATCCTGACGCACCGCTTCTGAAGGAGGATGGGCGCGCGGTCATGAGCTACGGCGACCTGACCGCGGAATGCTCGCGGCTCGCCGGCGCGCTGGTTAGCGAGGGACTGCAGCCCGGCGACCGTGTTGCGGTTCAGGTCGAGAAATCAGTGCGCGCGCTGGCACTTTATCTTGCGACCGTGAAGGCCGGCGGCATCTTCCTGCCTCTCAACACCGCCTATACGCCCGCCGAGATCGAATACTTCCTCACTGACGCCGAGCCGGCGATCTTCGTCTGCGATCCGGCCAAGCTGGACGCGCTGTCACCGATCGCGGCCAAGGCAGGCGCGAAGGTGCTTACCCTCGACAGCAAGGGCGAAGGAACACTTGCAGACGCCGCCGCCAACGCCCAGCCGCTGGAAACGTCCTCGTCGCGCGGCGGAGACGACATCGCTGCCATCCTCTACACCTCCGGCACCACCGGCCGCTCGAAGGGCGCGATGCTGAGCCACGACAACCTCCTGTCGAACGCAATCACGCTGGTCGACTACTGGCGTTTCGCCGCCTCCGACACGTTGATCCATGCGTTGCCGATCTTCCACACGCACGGCCTGTTCGTTGCTACGAATGTCGTTTTGGCCTCCGGCGCCTCGATGATCTTCCAGCAGAAGTTCGACACAAACCAGATCCTCGCGGCAATGCCGCATGCAACGGTGCTGATGGGCGTGCCGACCTTCTACACCCGGCTTCTTCAGCACGACGGACTGACGCGCGAGGCAACGCAGCACATGCGCCTGTTCGTGTCGGGATCTGCGCCGCTGCTTGCCGAGACGCATCGCGAGTGGGAGGAGCGCACCGGCCATGCCATCCTCGAGCGCTACGGCATGACCGAAACCAACATGAACACGTCGAACCCCTATGACGGAAAGCGCATCGCCGGCACCGTCGGCTTCCCGCTGCCGGGCGTCGAGATCCGCATCACCAATCCCGAAACCGGCGCGCTGCTTGCCACCGGCGAGATCGGCATGATTGAGGTGCGCGGGCCGAACGTGTTCAAGGGCTATTGGCGCATGCCGGAAAAGACGGCAGCCGAGCTGCGCAAGGACGGCTTCTTCATCACCGGCGACCTCGGCAAGATCGACGCTGACGGCTACGTCCACATCGTCGGCCGCGGCAAAGACCTCATCATCACCGGCGGCTACAACGTCTATCCGAAGGAAGTCGAGACCGAGCTCGATTCCCTCCCCGGCGTGTACGAAAGCGCCGTGATCGGCGTGCCGCATCCTGACTTTGGCGAAGGCATCATCGCCGTCGTCGTACCGGAGCTTGGTGCCCAACTCGTCGAAACGGACATCCTCAGGGCGCTGGAACCGCGGCTCGCCGGTTACAAGCGGCCAAAGAAGCTCGTCGTCATGGCCGAACTGCCCCGCAATACGATGGGCAAGGTGCAGAAGAACGTCCTGCGCGATCAGTTCAAGGACTCATTTCGGATCGCCTGAGGCGCAGAATGAATACGCGGGGCGCGTGCTGGTATCGTGCATACTAGGGGAGCATAATTGTATGCGAAGCAGCCCGGCTGCTTTGGGAGGAGAAATAGATGCTGCACCAGACGAAGCCCGAAGAGGCGGGCCCCGCCATCAAGGTCCACAACCCCGTCGGCTACCCGCCGAAGGTTAGCCGCAAGCAGCCCGCCCCGCGCCCGGGCTCGCTCGACGGCAAGGTGCTTTATCTGGTCGACAGCCGGTTCGACGACTCCGTCGAGCTCCTGAAGGAAGTGCAGGCCTGGTTCGCGCGAAACATGCCGTCGGTCGAGGTGCGGCTGCGTCAGATGGCGAGCACCTACTCGAAGGACGATCCAAAGCTCTGGGAAGAGATCAAGGCGGAAGGCCATGCCGCCATCATTGGCGTCGGCCACTGCTCCACCTGCGCGCCAGCCGTCACCACCCACGCCATAACGCTGGAGACCAAGTACGGCGTCCCGGCCGTCGCCATCCACACCGACAAGTTCGACAAGGTCGTGAAATCAGTCGCGAAGATGGGCGGGCTGCCGCAACAGCCGCTGGTATTCGTGCCGCAGCCGGTGATGGGACGCTCGCCTGAGGAATTGCGTGCATACATCGAGGGCCAGGATCCGATCACCGGGCAGCCGGTTATGCAGGAGGTCATCACCGCCCTCACACAAGGCCTCGCCGCGCCAGCCGAGGAGACGCAGTTCGAGCGCACGACGTCCCGCTTCGTCGAACCCGACACCGAAGAGGCGCTGCACGAGTATTTTTTGCGGCAAAACTGGACCGACAAGCTGCCGATCGTGCTGCCGACCGAAAAGCGCGTGCAGGAAATGCTCGCCGCGACCAGCCGCAAGCCGGACGAGGTTGTGGGCCACATGCAGCCGACCACCAATCGCGGGCTGTGGGAATATACGGTGGAGAAGCTCGCCGTGAACGCGGTGATGGCAGGGGCGAAGCCGGAATATTTTCCGGTCATCCTCGCCCTCGCCCATGCCCAGGTCACGGCGCGCGGATCGACCTCGAGCTCCGCGTCGGCGATGGCCGTCGTCAACGGACCGATCCGCCACGAGATCGGCATGAACTGCGGCATCGGCGCGCTTGGCCCTTACAACCATGCCAACGCCACCATCGGCCGCGCCTTTGGCTTGCTGTCCCAGAACTTGCAGGGCGGATCGGTCCCCGGCGAGACGTTCATGGGCTCGCTCGGCAACGGCTACACCTACAACAACCTCACCTTCGCCGAGAACGAGGAGCGCAGCCCGTGGGAGCCGCTGCACGTCCAGAAGGGATTCGACGCAAATGCCAGCACGGTCAGCGTCTTTCACGGCTGCCGGTCGACCACCTTTAGCCTCGGCCTGCGCAAGGAGTACTGGCGCGAGCATGTCCGCGACATGCTGCTCGGAACGGACGCCATCACAGCGCCGGTCCTTGTCCTCGATCCGATATGCGCGCGCCAGTTTGTGGAGCGCGGGGGCTTCGTGAACAAGCAGGACCTCCTCCACTTCATCTACGAGACCGCGCAGATGCCGGCGGGCCGCTTCTGGGATCTGCAGCTCGTCCAGAACTACATCTATCCGCGCGCCACGTTCGGCGAGGAGCCGCTGGCCGCCAAGCTCAAGGCGGACAAGGACGAGCTGATCCACATATTCCAGGAAAAGGACATCAACGTCGTGGTCGTCGGCGGTGAAGCCAACGGCTACTGGCAGATCTATGGGGCGCACTACCGGACAACGGTGTCGGTCGACGAATGGCGCTAGAGATGGACAACGACGTCGTCATCATCGGGGCCGGCGTTGCCGGCCTCAATGCCGCGATCACTGCGGCCCGCCACGGGCTGCAAACGCTGGTGGTCGACAAGCTCGGCGCGGGCGGCCAGGTCATCAATGTCGACCGGATCGAGAATTTTCCCGGCCCTGCTGAAGGTATGGCTGGCTTCGAACTCGGTCCTGCGCTTCAAATTCAGGCCGATGAAGCCGGAGCTATCTTTGCACTCGACACGATCGAGCAGATCGAAAAGATCGACGGCGGATTTCGCGTGCTCGGCGGCGACATCGACGTGACCTCAGCCACCGTCATCGTTGCTGCGGGCTCCTCGCGAAAGAAGCTCGGCGTGCCGGGGGAGGACGAATTCGAGGGACGCGGGGTATCGCACTGCGCATCCTGCGATGGCCCGTTGATGAAAGGCCGTATGGTCTGCGTCGTCGGCGCAGGCGACTCCGCGCTCGACGAGGCGCTGGCGCTTTCCGAGCACGCCGAAAAAGTCAGCATCGTCATGCGCCACCGTCGCCCCACGGCCCGCCATTCCCTCATCGAAGCCTGCAAAGCAGCAGGCAATATCGAGTTCGTGCCCTGCAGCGAGGTCGAACGGATCGACGGTGACGGGTCGGGCGTGTCCTCGATCACGCTGCACGAGATCCCGTCTGGTAAGGTGACGGAGCTGCCCTGCCACGGGTTGTTCGTCTATGTCGGCCTCGACCCGAACGTCGATTTCGTCTCGGGGCTCGTCGATCTCGCCTCGGATGGACGCATCGCCGTCGATTTATCGATGCAGACGTCCATGCCCGGCCTGTTCGCGGCTGGCGATATACGCAGCGAATCCGTTGCACACCTTGCAGCCTCCGCCGGCGACGGCGTGACTGCGGCGATCTCCGCGGTGCGGCACATCCAGGCGCTCAAGGCGGCTGCGGATATTCACATCTAGCAATACTCAGGAACAGCCAGGAATGAACGTCGGGGTCAAGACACCGAAGCCCAGCAAGACCATCGTCCGGGATGCCATCGAGCAGGACATCGTCACAGGCTTCTACGTTCCCGGCAAGCGGCTGGACGAGGCGACGCTCGCGGCCCGCCMTCAGGTATCGCGAACGCCCGTTCGTGAGGCACTCATCCAGCTGAGCACGATGGGGTTGGTGAAGATCGTCCCTAACAGGGGCGCGTTCGTGAACCAACTGACGATCACCGAACTCGTCGAGATGTTCGAGGTGATGGGCGAGCTTGAGGCAATGTGCGCGCGCCTTGCCGCGCGGCGTATCCACACAGAGCAGCTGTTGCGGCTCGGAGAAGCCCAGGAAAACTGCCGGCGGGCGCAGAAGAAGGGCAATTCGGACGACTACTATTACGCCAACGAGCAGTTCCACCAGACGATCTACGAGGCGAGCGGCAACACCTTCCTGTACGAGCAGGCGTGCTCACTGCAGCGGCGGCTGAAACCCTACCGCCGGCTGCAGCTGCGCGTCCCTGGCCGAGTCGCTCGTTCGCTTGCCGAGCATGACGCGGTGCTCGACGCCATCCGCAGCCATGACCCAAAGCGCGCGCACGAGGCAATGCGCCAGCACGTGGTGATCCAGGGCGAGTTCTTCAGCGATTTCCTCGCGGCTATCCGTCCGCTCGAACATCAAATTCCTGCAGGGTGAGACAAGTTCTCAGTCGCTGCCCTTGTCTGGCGCGTTACACGCGTTGATTGATCGCGCCCTTACTTTCAGAGACCTATTGCATGTACGAAATTGTCACGCTGATGCTGCCGATCCTCCTGCTGATCGGCCTTGGCCTCTTCGCGGTCAAGATGAAGATGATCACGCCAGGGCACATTGAGGGCTTAGCTGCCTTCGTGCTCAACTTCGCGCTGCCTGCAGTGCTTCTCTCCGCGCTGGCCCGCCAGGACATCTCAAAATCCTTCAATCTCGGCTACGTGCTTGCGTATGGCGCCGGTTCGCTGGTCACCTTCTTCATCGCGATGGCGGTGCTTCGCTTATGGCTGAGGCGGCCGATGGATCGCGCGACGATGGGGGCATTTGGCGCGTCGATGTCAAACAGCGGCTTCATCGCGTTTCCGGTCACCAGCATAGTCTTCGGTGAGATCGCCCTGCTCGCTATTCCGCTATCGATGCTGATCGAGAACGTGCTGATCATGCCGCTGACCTTCGTGCTGATCGAGTGGGCGAACAGCGGCAAGGAGTCGGCCCTTTCCGTCCTGCGCCAGACCGCCAGTCGCCTGTCGCGCATGCCACTGCTGCTCGCAATCGTCTGCGGCCTTGGCATGGCGCTCCTCGACCTGAGCTTCCCTGCCCCGGTCGTCCGATCGCTCGACATGCTGGCGGCCGCTTCGGCGCCTGCTGCTCTCTTCGTCGTCGGCGGTACAATCGCCAGCCTGCGGCCCGGCGACCTGCAGCTGGACATGGTCCCGATCATCGTCGGCAAGATGCTGTTGCATCCGCTCGCCGTTACCGTCGCGTTCTTCCTCGTTCCCGGTGTTCCGGCTCAGCTTGCCGCCGTCGGCATCGTCATCTCGGCGGTCTCAATGGTCACCATCTACCCGATCCTCAGCCGGCGCGTTGGCATGGAAGGCCTTGCTGCCGCGGCCCTGGTGATCGCGACCGGAATCTGCCTGTTCTCTCTGCCAGTGGTACTGGCACTGGTCGGGCGTTAATCGCCAGACACCTCGAACGAAAATGGGCGGCCAAGCCGCCCATTCTTTTTCCCGCTACCGCTAGAGGTTGAACCAGCTCCAGTCGATGAAGGCCGAGGGTTCGAACGGCGTGTGCAGCATGCGGTGGTAGAGCGCGTAGATCAGCGCAGCCATGGCGGCGGTGTATAGCGTGACTGCGACGAAGCGGTACCTGCCCCAAACAACCAGATAGAGCGCCGTGAAAAGAAGGATCGCCGGCACCTGCCCAAGGATCGGGATCGCAATGATAGCCACCGCGAACGTCAGCAGCGCGGCCAGTTCCTTCTTCTGCTCGTGGAACAGTTCGCCGACCGCGTGCATAACGCCAAGCGAACGTGCACTCAGCGCAGCGGCCTGCTCGGAGTAGAGCTTGCGATCCTTCCACAGCACCGCCAGCGCCAGCGGCACGCCGACCGCGCAGGTCACCATCGGGAACAGGCTCGAAAGGAAGGTCCAGCCGCGGGCCGCATAGAAGCCGTACGCGAACATGACGGCTGCTAGCAGAGCCAGCGCCACCGAGATGTAGATTGAAGCAACTGATTTGCGCGAGGCTTCGATCTCGGTGGTGTTCTCATTCTTCCATACCGAGCGGATCGCGAGGTAACCGACGACCAGCAGCACCAGCACCAGAGCGATGACGGTGGGGCGACTGATGACGTCCACAAAGGTTGAACTCTGGGCGGTGATCGTCAGCGCCTCTTCCATCACCGGGCCGAGCACAAAGCCCAGCAGCAGCGGAGGGCGCGGCCAGCCTGCGACCTTCATCAGATAGCCGACGACGCCGAATAACAGGAAGATCACCAGGGTAGACATGGCCGGAGAGACGAGCCACGCGCCCATGATGAGGAAGGTGATCACCGCCGGAACGATGAGGTGGCCGTCGATATAGGCCGCCTTCGTCACCTGCTTCGACCACGCCATCATCGCCAGCGCGCCGACGATGTTGGCGATGATGATCGCCCAGATCATCGAGAAGGTGATGTCGAGATGGGTAGTCAGCATATCCCGGCCCGGCACGAAGCCGTGGATAGTGAGCGCGCCAAGGAAGATCGCCATGGCGCCGCTGCCGGGAATGCCGAAGGAGATGGTCGGGATGAGCGAGCCGCCGAGCACGGCATTATTGGCCGATTCCGGCGCGATCACGCCGCGAATGTCGCCTTTGCCGAAATTCTCCTTGTCCTTCGACGTCTGCACGACATGGCCGTACGCGAGCCAGTCGACGACGGAGGCACCCAGACCCGGCAGGATGCCTATATAGGTGCCGAGCATCGAGCAGCGCAGCGCGATCCAGCGATGCTTTATCGCCTCGCGCACACCGGCCATGATCGAGTCGCCCTGTGCGCGGGCAACCTCGGCGTTAGTGTCGGCGATCGAAGTGCCGCGACCAGCCAGCGCCATCATCTCCGGGATGCCGAACAGGCCAATGACAACCGGGACCAGTGGCAGTCCATCCAGGAGGAAATCGTAGCCGAACCAGTAGCGCGGCGTAGAACTCGTGACCGGGTAACCCACCTGCGACAACAACAGGCCGACGGCAGCTGCCGCGACGCCCTTGGAAATGGCGTTACCCGACACCGCACCGACCATGAACAAGCCGACAATCGCCAGCACGAAGAATTCAGGCGAACCGAATGCCAGCACCAGCCAGATCAGGATCGGCAAGCTGGCAGCCAACACCAATGCGCCGACAACGCCCCCTGCTGCGGACACGGTGAAAGCCGCACCCAGCGCTGTCTGCGCCAAACCTTTCTTCGCCATGGGGTGGCCATCGAGGATCGTCGCCTGCGCGGCGACCGAGCCCGGAATGCCGAGCATCACCGACGCGATCGTGTCGCTCGTCTGGCCAACGGCGAGGATGCCCAGCAGCATTGCAAGTGCAGCGGCTGGCTCCATGCCAAACGTGAATGGGAGCAGGACGATCATCCCGGTGATGCCGCCCAGCCCCGGAATAATACCAAGAAATAGACCGAAGACGACGCCCGCGAGCAGGTAGAAGACGCTCGGCCATTGAAGAATAAGTCCGAGCCCGGCGACCAGTTCGGCAAACATGAATGCTACCTCAAGCAGAATTTCGGGCTGTGCCCGACATACAGGAAGGCGGGCAGCACAAGGCCACCCGCCCGGAAGCTCCGTTTATGAGCCTCAGTGCTCCATCTTTTTCAGATAGCCGCGCATGGTTTCCTTCAGCGCCTCGTCGGTGCGCGAAACCTCTTCCACCACATCCATGATCTCGGGATAGGTGGTGATCGCCGGCTTCTGGCCGAACACCTTTTCGGCGTTAGCGAGGAATTCCGGATCGGAGACGGCCTGTGCGAAGGATTCGCGCAGCATCGCCAGGTGCTCTTCCGGCGTGTTCGGCGGGGCTACAACCAGCCAGTTGACGCGGTCGCCGATGCCGCCGTGGAACTTGATGACATCCCACGCCGGGCCGCTCGGCTCCTTGCCCATGACACGGCGGTAGTAGCTGTCGAAGGTCTCAAGGTTCTCCATGAACGGATCCTCGCTGAGACCGCTGCCATCAGGCTTCGGCGGCGAGAAATAGAACAGACCAAGCGACTCGCCGTCCTTGATCATCGTGTCCTTCAGCGTGCGATTGTAGATCACACCCGTTGCCGGATAGCCCTGGAGTTCGCCGCGCTGGAGGGCCGCCTGCAGCGGGCCGTCGCCACCGAAGCCGGAGACGAACTGGTAGTCGATGCCGAGGAGGTCCATGGCCGCTGCGGTGCGCATGGAAGCTGCGCTCAGCGCAGTGAAGCCGCCGAAGGTGAACTTGTCGACCTTCTTGACGAATTCATCCTTGTCCTTGAGTCCGCCGGCAACCTTGGTGCTGACGTGGACGAAGAAGTGGGCGCCGCCGACACCGCCGATGATGCCGAAATCCTTGAATGGGATTTGCAGCTCTTCAGGGTCGAGAACGCGGGTCGAACCGCTCCACGCTACCCAGCCGAGCGTACGGCCGTCCGGACGCGCATTCATCACGTGGCGGATGCCGCGTGCAAGCGCACCGCCTTCAACCGACTGGACAACGATGGTGGGATTGCCCGCCATCGTCTTCGACCACGCATCGGCGGCAATCTGTGCGCCAAGACCGGTCGAACCGCCCGGCGCCGCGTTGTGAACCAGCGTTACTGTCTGCCCCGACAGATCGATCACCTGTGCATGCGCAGCCGTTGCCCCGGCGAGAGCAATCGCTGCCGCCCCTGCCAGACACGCCTTCCACAATGCTGATGTGAACCTCATCAATTCTCCTCCCGTTCAATGAGATCTGAGGCCAGCGGGCCGAATGACCCACCGGCAAAAATTCCTTCGACCGGTCGCCTCAGCAAGCGGGCCCCTCCCGGCAGCAATCCAACTTCCTGGCACGCCAAGGCGAAGCCTATTCTTCCAAACTGGCCCGTCCTCCCCACCATTCTCGACGACGGCACCTGTATACATTTCGGCAGGCCTGCATGCACAAAACTACCGTTACGTCACCAACGTGCATGCAATCGCGGCCCCTATCAAGCGCGATCTTCCGCTTCCCGCATTCATTTTGGAAAGGATCGTATAAGCGCGAGCACCCGCCCGGCCGCATTAATTCGCATATTAATTATCGAACCGCTGCTTCACAACGGCGAACAGATGCGGGGCCCCACGTAAGGTTTATCTTCACGTCCAGGCAGACAGGGGGAGGAGACGGAACTGCTTCAGCGACACGTAGTCGGTCTGATTTCTTCCGCGGTGGAAAGCGTGCTCTCCACCACCCACCAGGCGAGTGGGCCCTCTGTGGCCTCTAATGGGAAGATGAGGCCCAATTCCCGGGGCAGGATTCGACGCTGTGAATCGCCCTGTGTGCTCCCAGATTCCGGAATCACACGGTGAGCTTCTGCACTTCGGTAGGTTTCCGCAGTGTGCTAGCCTTGGGAAAGGGTTTGGCAGCGGTGTTTTTTTGCGCCCGCCGTCGATTTTTTTCACGTTCCCTCTCACGAGCAGAGTTTCCTGATCCTGCAGGTATCCGCTCGATCGAAACGGGTTTTCGCCTCGCCGCTAGTTGTCGGCAAGCGTCGCCCGGAAGCTGGCGCCAAGAGAAACGGCCAAGAACCGCAGCCCTTTGTTCCTTGCATGCGCGGGATCGTTTCCATACCCCGCGTCTCGGAAGCCGATGATTTCTTGGAGCTTTCTTGCAGGCGACGGATGATAACAAGATGGGAACGCACCCCCGCCGACCACCCCCCGGCTGTGGGAAACCGGGCCATCCAACAAAAATCGCGAATTTCGATTTTTGGTGCTGGACAGCGGGAAAATCACCCTCTATATCCCCCCTCACTCGCGGCGGACAACAACGGTTCGCAGCGAACCCGGCGGGTGATTAGCTCAGTTGGTAGAGCAGCTGACTCTTAATCAGCGGGTCGTAGGTTCGATCCCTACATCACCCACCATCTCTTCTTCCTCCTAGAATTTCCGCTGATTGATCTCGCCGAAGCGAGTATCGCTTATGCGCGCGCAGAGCCTTTTATCCGTGGGTTAAATGCCGGGGGGGCAACCACTCGCAGAGGCAGCGTGTGCCGGATGTTCGCACTCGTCTTAGGGTCGAAAACTTCACCTGATCACGATTGCGATACTGAGCAAAAACAACCTCTTGCGTGATTTGTCAGGATCATGTCTGGAGGCGGTCTACTCAATCAGGGGTAAGACCAGAATGAAATTGTACTACAGTCCCGGCGCATGCTCCCTCGCGGTCCATCTTGTGGCAAACGAGGCAGCGGTGCCGCTCGATTTGGTCCGTGTAGACCTTGCGACCAAGAAAACTGAGGCCGGGGACGATTTCCTCGCGGTCAATCCGAACGGCTATGTGCCGACGCTCCTGACCGCTGATGGAGACTCGCTGACCGAGGCGCAGATCCTCGTTCAGTTCATCGCCGATCAGAAGCCGGAATCGGGGCTTATGCCGGCCTTCGGCAGCATCGACCGCTACTGCGCCCAGCGCTGGCTGGCGTTCATCTCGTCCGAACTGCACAAGGCTTCAGCCCGCTGTTCAAGCCGGGCACGAGCGAGGATGCGAAGGCAGCCGCGCGTGAGCATCTCGCCAAGCGCTTCGCCTATCTCGACGCACACCTCGCGGATAACGAGTACCTCCTCGGCGACACCTTCACGGCTGCCGATGCCTATCTCTGGACCGTGCTCGGCTGGACGCGCTTCGTCAACGTCGACACCTCGTCCTACAAGAACATCGAGCGCTTCATGGGTGCCGTTGCCACCCGCCCTGCGGTCCAGAAGACACTGCAGGAAGAAGGTCTCGCTTAACAAAGCGGCGGGACCGGTGCGGGCACCCTGCCCGCACCTTCTCTTCAAGTCCAATCCCACCTGCCCGAAAAATTTGCCTCCAATTTCACGCTCAGGCGGTCATCCGCGCGGAGCGCCCTAAGTCTTGCTCATGCGAAGGGGCGCACGGACAGGAGCAAGACATGACTACGCACAAGGTCGGATATTTTGTCGGAAGCCTCGCGAAGGCCTCGATCAACCGCAAGCTGGCGAAAGCCCTGACGCTCCTGGCGCCGCCGCAGCTTCAGATGTCGGAGATTCCGTTCAAGGACCTGCCGCTCTACAGCTACGACTACGACGCCGATTTCCCGCCGGTTGCACGGGAGTTTAAAGAGGCAATCGCGGCGGTCGATGCCGTGCTGTTCGTCACGCCGGAGTACAACCGCTCCATTCCGGGCGGCCTGAAGAATGCCATCGACTGGGCGAGCCGTCCTTACGGCCAGAATTCCTTCACCCGCAAGCCGTCAGCGATCATCGGCACGTCACCGGGCATGATCGGGACGGCGGTTGCACAGCAGAGCCTAAAAAGCGTGCTGAGCTTCTGCAACTCGCCGCAAATGAATGCCATCGAGGCCTATATCCAGTTCACGCCCAACCTGATCACCGACGACGGCAAGGTGACGAATCCGGGCACGGAAGAGTTCCTGCGCAATTTCATGAATGAATTCGCAGGCTTCATTACGCGCGTCTGGTCGATCCTTCCGCGAGACGCATAAGCATCCCAGCCGGGGCCTTCTTCCATCGGGGCTCCGGCACATCATCCAAAATGATGTAGCGATAATACCCCCTCCCCCATTGGGTACTGCGACGCTCCAAAAGGTGCGCTGTCCGCGCGAAAGCGCCAGGCCGAATATCAGCGCCAGCTACGGATACAGTGCAAACCTCAGGGGCGGCACATGACCAACAAGATCGTTCTGGAAAACCAGAAGCAGGGCAACCCTATCGAGGAATGGGGAATCGACGGCGACGGCGATCCCAGTATCCAGGGCTTTGCGACGCAGATCAGCAGCAACGTCGGCGAGACCGTCGAGTTCAAGATTGCCACCGACGCGACCAAGTATCGGATCGAGATCTACCGCCTCGGCTACTACAATGGGGACGGCGCCCGAAAGGTCGCCACGATCAGCCAGGAGCTCACCCAAGCGCAGATCCAGCCGCACCCGATCGTCGATTATACAACCGGACTGATCGACTGCGGCAACTGGGAAGTCTCCGCCACCTGGCAGATACCAGAAGACTCGGTCTCGGGCGTTTATATCGCCAAGCTTGTGCGGGAGGATGGCGTAGAGGGCTCGAGCCACATCCCATTCATCGTCCGCGAAGACGGCTCGACCAGCGACATCGTCTTCCAGACCTCCGATACCACCTGGCAAGCTTACAACGCATGGGGCGGCGGGAGCCTCTACACAGGCAATGTTCCCATTGATCCTGCTGACATGATCGCCTGGATGCCGCCGAACTGCAGCTGTGGTCTCACTGCTATCGGCCGCGCCTACAAGGTCAGCTACAATCGTCCCTTCATCACCAACACCAGCCCCGCCGGCGGCACGCACGACTTCATCTTCGGTGTCGAGCATTCAGCGATCCGATGGCTCGAGCAGAATGGCTACGACGTCTCCTACATCTCTGGCGTCGATTCCACGCGCAACGGCGCCCAGCTTCTCAACCATCAGGCGTTCCTGTCCGTCGGGCACGACGAATACTGGTCGGCCGAACAGCGGGCCAACGTTGAGGCGGCGCGCGATTCCGGCGTCAACCTCGCGTTCTGGAGCGGCAACGAGGTCTACTGGAAGATCCGGTGGGAAGACAGCGTCGACGGCAACGGGACTCCCTACCGAACGATGGTCGCCTACAAGGAGACCTGGGCAGGCGTTAGCATTGATCCGAGCGACATCCACACCGGCACGTGGCGCGATCCGCGATTCGCGGATCCTGGACAGGAGCCTGAGAACTCCCTGACGGGCACAATGTTCACTGTCGACTCGTACCGGCTCGACACGATGACCATTCCCTACGACATGTCGAGGCTGCGCTTCTGGCGCAACACCGAGGTTGCCGAGCTGCAGCCTGGCGAGACCTATTCGCTCGTTCCAAACCTGCTTGGCTACGAGTGGGATTCCGACGTCGAGAATGGCTACCGTCCGGCCGGCCTGATCAACATGTCGTCGACCACGCTGGTGGTCGACACCTATCTGCGCGACTACGGAACGACCATTGGCACGGAAGAAGCCACCCACAGCCTGACCATGTACCGCGCGCCGAGCGGGGCGCTCGTGTTCGGCGCGGGCACCGTGTTCTGGTCCTGGGGCCTGGATGAGAACCATGCAGGCGCACCGACACCGACAGATCCCAACGTCCAGCAGGCCATGGTCAACATGTTCGCGGACATGGGGATCCAGCCCGAAACCCTCATGGCGAGCCTGGTGGTTGCCACGAAGTCGACCGACTTCCTGGCGCCGGTCTCCCAAATCACATCGCCGTCTGTCGGCGCACACTTTGTCGAGGGGCAGCGCGTCACCGTCACGGGCATCGCCTACGATCTCGGCGGTGGTGTCGTCGCCGGCATCGAGGTTTCGACCGACGGCGGTCAGTCCTGGTGGAAGGCGCAGGGCTACGAAAACTGGACCTACACCTGGACCGCGCAAGCGACCGGCACTTACACCATCATGTCGCGCGCGGTGGACGATAGCCTGAACCTCGAGACACCGACTTCCAGCGCGAACGTCACGGTTTCGCTGCCGGACACCTCCAGCATCTGGACATTCGCCAATAAGCCCGCCGAGGAGACGGCTCTGGACCGCGACGGCATCGAGGTCGGTGTACGCTTCCAGACGTCAATCGGCGGCGAGATCGAGGGAATCCGCTTCTACAAGGGCTTCTACAATATCGGCACTCACGTCGTGAACCTGTGGGACGATCAGGGCAACCTGATCGCCACGGCCACCTCGACCAAGGCGGACGAGTCGCTCTCCGGATGGCAGACCGTGCTCTTTGACAATCCGGTTCAGATCCAGGCCGGCAAGACCTACACCGCATCCTACTTCACCAAGGGCTACTACTCGCTAGACACACAGTACTTCACCAGCCCGATTACACGTGGCCCGATCACGGTGCAGCCAGGTGCCGGTGTCTTCACCTACACCACGACGCCGGGCGTGTTTCCAACGGAGAGCTTTCAGAACTCGAACTACTGGGTCGACGTGGTCTTCGACGCGGGACCGAACACGCAACCGGTTGCGGAGGACGACACCGGCTTCATGGTGTACCGCAACGGCAAGCTGACGCTATCCTTTGCCGCACTGACCGCCAATGACAACGACGCCGACGGTGATCTTCTCTCGATACTTTCAGTCGGCGGGGCCCAGAACGGGACCGTAACTCTCAATTTCCAGGCCGGTACAGTCACCTTCCGGCCTGATGATGGGTATTTCGGACCAGCAAGTTTCACCTATGTCGTCACCGACGGGCGCGGCGGAACCTCCACGGCAACCGTTTCGCTGACTGTCGACGAAGCTATGGCCGGCATCTCCATTTTTGATGAAGGGGCCGCGCCGACGAGCGCGCCGTCAGCTGACGGTGAGGGGCTTGAACTTGGCATGAAGTTCACCGCCTCGAAGAGCGGCACCATCTCCGCGATGCGCTTCTACAAGGCGACTGGCGAAACCGGAACTCATACGGCTCCTCTGTGGACGGCATCCGGCGACCTGCTCGGAACCGTCACGTTCACCAACGAGTCCGGAAGCGGGTGGCAGGAAGCGACTTTCTCAACACCGATCACGATCGCTGCCGGGCAAACCTACGTCGCCTCCTACCATTCGAATGGTACGTACATGGCGACACCTGGCTACTTCGAACAGGCGCACAGTAACGGCCCGCTCACGGCTGTCGAGGCTTCGACGGTTGGCGGCAACGGTGTTTACACCTATTCGTCCAGTACGGCGTTTCCTACCTCTTCGTACCAGGCAACCAATTACTGGGTCGATGTCGTCTTCCATCAGAACACGGTCAACACAGCGCCGGTAGCCCAGAATGACAACAACATCGACGTGGTGCGCAATAATGCGCTCGTCATTCCGGTAAGTACTCTTCTTGCCAATGACATCGATATCGACGCGGATCCGCTCACGATCACTCATGTCTCGGAAGCAACCAACGGGACGATAGACTACGACCCCGTCGCCGGGACCATCACCTTCACGCCCAATGCCAACTTTGTTGGCGAGGCAAGTTTTACTTACACCGTCGAGGACGGTCAGGGCGGGAGTTCGACAGCTACGGTCAACATGGTCGTGGCGCCCCCCGACACGACCGTAAAATTGTTCCCGACCGAGGTGGCGCCGACAATGCTGGCGGTCAACGATCCGCTATCTGTAGAGCTCGGGGTCCGCTTCACCGCGACTACGGCAGGAACCATCAGGGGTATCCGGTACTACAAGAGCGCACAGGACACGGGTACGCATACGGGTTCTGTGTGGAGCGCAACCGGCCAGTTGCTTGCGACAGCAACCTTCAGCAACGAATCCTCCAGCGGCTGGCAGACAGTCACCTTCTCGCAGCCGATCACGGTTGCAGCCGGTACGACCTATGTGGCGAGCTACCACTCGAACGGCTTCTACTCAGCGTCACCCAACTACTTCACGACATCGCATACCAACGGCGTGCTGACGGCCCCCGCGAACGCTGGCGTCTATGCCTACGGCAACTCCAGCGTGTTCCCGACGCAGTCGTACAATGCAGCCAACTATTGGGTCGACGTCATCTTCGAGCCCAACACGGAGAACCTGGCACCCGTCGCCGTGAACGACGAAGGCTTCGTGGCTAACGTCGGCTCCCCGCTCATTCTTACGGCTGCCGCGTTGCTGGCAAACGACAGCGATCTAGACGCGGATCCGCTGGTTATCACCGGCGTCGGCCAGGCGCAGAACGGCACCGTCACCTTCGACAGCCAGACCAACACGATCACCTTTACGCCAAATGCGGACTATGTCGGCGAGGCAAGTTTTACCTACACAATCGAGGACGGTCGGGGCGGCAGCTCATCGGCGACGGTCAGCTTGTCCGTGGTGCCACCTGATACGACGGTCAAACTGTTCTCGGACGACGTATCGCCCACCATACCAGCGGACAACGATCCCGGTTCCGTCGAGCTTGGCGTCCGATTCACCGTTGGCGCGGCCGGAACCATCACGGGCATCCGGTACTACAAGAGCGCGCAGGACACCGGCACCCACACCGGTACGCTCTGGACGGCCACGGGCGAGTTGCTGGCCACCGCTATCTTCAGCAACGAGTCCGCCAGCGGCTGGCAGACAGTCACCTTCTCGCAACCGATTACCGTTGTGGCCGGCACGTCCTACGTGGCGAGCTATCACTCGAACGGCTTCTATGCTGCATCGCCGAATTACTTCACGACGTCGCATACCAGCGGTGTACTGACGGCCCCCACCAATGCCGGCGTCTATGCCTATGGCAACTCCACGGTGTTCCCGTCGGCGAGCGGCGCGACCAACTACTGGGTCGACGTTATCTTCGAACCCAACACCGGAAACTCGGCACCGGTCGCTGTAAACGACGGCGGCTTCGAGACAAACCAGGGGCAGTCCCTCGTCATCTCGGCTGCAGAATTGCTGGCGAATGACAGCGATGCAGACGCCGACCCGCTGGTTATCACCGGCGTCAGCCAGGCAGAAAACGGCATCGTCGCCTTCGACAACCTGACGAACACGATCACGTTCACACCGACGGCCGGTTACAGCGGCGACGCGAGCTTCACCTACACGATCGCTGACAATAACGGCGGTTTCGACAGCGCCACCGTCTCGCTGTCGGTTCGGGCCCCGAACCTGGAGCAGCGGCTGTTCTCGGACGCAGACGTCCCGGCGACCGTCTCGGTCAACGATCCTGACTCCGTCAACCTCGGCATGAAGTTTACCGCCGATGTCGATGGCTGGATCACCGGCATCAGCTTCTACAAAGGACCGCAGAACACCGGGACGCATACCGGCTATCTGTGGACCGCTACAGGGCAGTTGCTCTCGAGCGTCACATTCAGCGGCGAGTCCGCCAGCGGCTGGCAGACCATGGCGCTCACCGAGGAAGTGGAGATCGATGCCGGCACCACCTATGTCGTCTCGTACCACACCAACGGGAACTACTCGGCAACCGCTGGTTATTTCCAGAACGAGCACTCCAGCGGCAACCTCACAGCGCTGTCGTCCGCACTGAGCGGAGGCAACGGGGTGTTCGCCTACGGAGCGGCCGGGTTGTTCCCGACGTCCTCGTACAACAACACGAACTACTATGTGGACGTCACCTTCCGGCCGCAGCTGGCAGCGTAGCAAGATCATGACGCACATTGCCGATGATTCCCGCCTGCCTGTGACGATCCTGACCGGATTTCTTGGATCCGGAAAGACGACCCTCCTGAACCACATACTCAACAATCGGGAGGGTCGCCGGGTTGCCGTGATCGTCAACGACATGAGCGAAGTGAACATCGACGCCGACCTGGTGCGGGACGGCGGCGCGGAGCTGTCACACACTGACGAGACGCTGGTCGAGCTCTCAAACGGCTGCATCTGCTGCACGCTCCGCGGCGACCTTTTGAGCGAGGTCACGCGGCTCGCAAGCGAAAACCGGTTCGACATGCTGTTGATCGAGGCGACCGGAATTGCCGAGCCGCTGCCGATCGCGGCGACCTTCTCGTTTCGCGACGAAAACGGCGTTTCCCTCTCAGACTTCGCTCGTGTCGATGCGATTGTTACGGTTGTCGATGCGGCTAACCTGCTGGCGGACTATTCTAGCACGCAGTTCCTCGTGGACCGCGGCGAGGTTCGCGACGACAGCGACTACCGCACGATCGTCGACCTTCTCGTCGACCAGATCGAGTTCGCCGACATCATCCTCATCAACAAGATCGACTGCGTTTCCGAGGAGACGCGTCGTGAGATCCGCAGCGTCGTCGCCGCGCTCAATGCAGATGCGGTGGTTTATGAAACCAGCTATGGACGGATCGATGCGTCAAAGATCCTCAACGTAAACCTCTACAGCGAGGCGCAATCCTCGCGCCATCCGCTGTGGCACAAGGAACTGTTCGGCTTTGCCGACCATGTCCCCGAAACGGAGGAATATGGGGTCAGGAGCTTCGTCTACGCTGAGCGGCGCCCGTTCGACAGGAGCCGACTGCAGGCGCTGGTCGAGAATGATTTTTCCGGCGTCCTGCGTGCCAAGGGCCACCTCTGGGTCGCGGACAGCCCCGACGAAACAATGGCCCTGTCGTTCGCCGGCGCACAGCGCCGGCTGGAGGCAAAAGGGCGGTGGTGGGCCTCGGTCCCGCGGCAGTTGTGGCCTCGTCACGCCGCCTTCGGCGAGATCATGAAGCGCCACTGGCAGATGCCATGGGGCGACCGCCGCCAGGAACTCGTCTTCATTGGCACGACCATGGACGAGGCAGCCATTCGTGCCGCGCTGGATGACTGCCTGGCCGAAGACTTCCCCGCAGCGTCGCTGCTGCCGCGAGCAATTCCACCGAATTTCCTCTTCACCCCGCGCGACGTGCGCCAACTCTCAGGAGCAACATCATGAGTAACGAACTCTACGCCGACGGCATTAGCGAGATCACCGTCACCGGCACGATCGTGCGCATCGACTTCATGAGCCTGTCCGCCACCGAGAAGGACGAGAAGGGCCAGCCGAAGCCCGTATTCCGCCAGCGCGTCATCATGCCTGTCGACGCCTTCGCTAACGCCGTCGACCTGATGCAGAAGGCGCTCAACGGTCTGGTCGATGCCGGAGCGGTTAGGCGTGTTTCGCCGGAAGCAGCGCAGTCCGCGAACCGTGACGCCAAGACGAACAACCTGTCGCCCAACTTCAACTAGGTCATCATGCACACCAGCCTTCAGTGCCTTGCCCTGGTTGCCCGACACCACGGCGTCGATCTGTCACCCGAGAGGCTGATGCATGACTACGCGATCGGGGACGAGCCGGTCTCCGTCCCCCGTCTCCTGCGCATCGCCCAGGATGCGGGCTTTCGCGCGAAACATTCCACCCTCAGCTGGCAAGAACTGCAGCGCCTCGGGCAGGCCTATCCCGTTCTCGCCAAGCTGGAGAACGGCAACTGGGTCATCATTGCCGGCATGCAGGGTACGCCTGACGGCCCAGTGGTACGCGTGCTGGATCCCCTCGCCCACAAGCCAGAGGCGCTTCTCCTCACCGAAAGACAGTTCTCTCCCGCCTGGACCGGCATCGTCATCTTCATGAAGCGGAAGTTCCGGCTGACCGACGAGGAACAGCCGTTCGGCTTCCGCTGGTTCCTGCCGGAACTCATCCGCCAGCGCAGCCTGTTCCGCGATGTCGCCATTGCAGCGCTCATTCTCTACGGGCTTGGGCTGATCAGCCCGATCTTCTTCCAGCTCGTCATTGACAAGGTGCTGGTGCACGAGGCCTATTCGACGCTGCTGGTGCTGACGATCGGCATCGTCGTTGCCCTGATCTTCGATGCGATCTTCACCTTCCTGCGCCGGTACCTTCTGCTTTACGCAACGAACAAGATCGACGTGCGCGTGGCGAGCCGGACATTCGGCCACCTGCTGCGCCTGCCGATCGGCCTCTTCGAGCAAGGCCCTGCAGGCGTCCTCGTCAAGCACATGCAGCAGACGAGCCGCATCCGCGAGTTCCTCACCGGCCGGCTGTTCATCACCTTCCTCGACGGCCTGTCGCTGCTCGTCTTCATTCCGGTGCTTTTGCTCTACAGCGTCAAGCTCACTCTCGTGGTGTTGGGGTTTACACTGCTCGTCGGCCTCGTCGTGTTGTCGCTCGTTGGGCCGTTCCAGCGGAGACTGAAGACGCTTTACGAGGCCGAAGGCCAGCGGCAGGCACTGCTGGTGGAGACGATTCATGGAATGCAGACGGTCAAGTCGCTTGCGATGGAGCCGCGCCAGCGCAAGGCGTGGGATGACCGCTCGGCGCAACTGACGTCGGTTCGCTTCCGCGTGGACAAGATTTCGACCGTCGCCCAGGCGCTCACCGGCCTCCTCGAGAAGCTGATGACCGTGGCGATCGTCGCGCTGGGCGCTCTCGACGTGTTCTCCGGGGCCATGACCATCGGCGCGCTGGTGGCGTTCAACATGCTTGCCGGCCGCGTCTCCGGGCCGCTGGTGCAGATCGTCACCATGGTTCACGAATATCAGGAGGTGGCGCTGTCAGTGCGGATGCTTGGCGAGATCATGAACCAGCGTCCCGAACGCGCCGAACAGCAGCGCGGGGTCCAGCCGCAACTCAAGGGCCAGATCGAGTTCGAGGGCGTGACGTTCCGCTACGGGCCGGACGGCGCACCAGCGCTCGACGGCGTCTCCTTTACCATCCCGGAGGGCTCGATCGTCGGCATTGTCGGCCGAAGCGGCTCAGGCAAGACCACCCTCACCCGCATCATCCAGGGCCTTTATCCGGTGCAGGAAGGCATCGTTCGAATCGACGGCTTCGACCTTCGCGAAATCGACCTCGTGCACCTGCGCCGCAGTGTCGGCGTCGTCCTGCAGGAGAGTTTCCTGTTTCGCGGCACCATCGCCGAAAACATTTCCGCGACGAAGCCCGATGCGACGGTCGATGAGATTATTGCGGCCGCGAGGATGGCCGGCGCGGAGGAGTTCATCTCGCGTCTGCCCCGCGGGCTGGATACGGTGCTGGAGGAAGGCGCCACGAATCTTTCCGGCGGGCAGCGCCAGCGCATCTCGATCGCCCGCGCGCTGATCACCAATCCTAAGATCCTCATTCTCGACGAGGCGACCAGCGCGCTCGACCCGGACAGCGAGGCGATCGTCCGCGAGAACCTGCGCCAGATCGCGGAAGGCCGAACACTGATCATCGTCTCGCACCGGCTCTCCACGCTGGTCGACGCCGACGCGATCATGGTGATTGACCGCGGCCGCATCGCCGAGATCGGCAAGCACGAGCATCTCGTCACCAACTGCGTGCCCTACCGGCACCTGTGGAACCAGCAGATGAGGATCGTCGCATGAGCCATCAGGTCGAGCCCAATGCTGGTAAGGAACAACGGGAAATTCCGGTCGCCACCGAGTTTCAGAGCGACTCGATCGAGATCGAACGCAGGCCACCGCCGGTGGTGTCGCGGGTCACGCTTTACGGCCTCACTCTGCTTATCATCAGCGCGGTCACCTGGGCCTCGCTGTCGCAGATGGACGAGATTGTCACCGCGCAAGGCGAGCTGGTCACCACGCAGCCGACGATCATCATCCAGCCGCTCGAGACCTCGATCATTCGCTCGCTCGACGTGAAGCCCGGAGATCTCGTGCGCAAAGGCCAGACGCTGGCGACGCTCGACCCCACCTTCAGCGAAGCCGACTTCAACCAGAAGCGCGCTCGGCACGCTACGCTCAACGCACAGATCGCGCGGCTCGAGGCGGAACTAAGCGGCACGGACTACGCGGGGATTGCGGAAAACAGCACGGAGGCGCAGCATGAAGTCGAGCTTTTTCGCCAGCGCCGCGCCTTCTACGACGCGCAGATGCGCAATTTCGACGAGCAGATCGCGACCCAGCAGGCGGCGCTCGAAAGCAGCAGGAATGAGGAAGCAGTTCTCGTTGCTCGCCGGGACAATCTCGGCCGCATCGAGGACGCGCGCAAGGCGCTCTACGAGCGCGAGACGGGCTCGCTCCTCAACCTTCTCGGCTCGCGCGACGCGCGGCTTGATGTGGACGCAAACCTGTCACGTGTGACGGGCGCTGCAATGGTGGCATCGCGGACGCTGGCCAAGCTGCAGGCCGACCGGCAGGTGTTCATCGAGGACTACCGCCGTGCGACAATGGAACAGCTCAGCGAATTGCGCAGCGAGCGCGAAGGCGTCCGCGAGGAATTGAAGAAAATGGAGCTGCGGCACAATATGGTTGCGCTGAGCTCCCCAGCCGACGCGGTAGTGCTGCAGACGGCGGACCGGTCGATAGGGTCAGTGGTCAAGGATGCGGAACCGCTGATGACGCTGGTGCCGCTCGATGTGCCGCTTGAGGCGGAGGTCTACATTCATCCCCGCGACATCGCCCGCGTCGACAAAGGAAGCCTCGCCCGGATCAAGTTCGATGCCTTCCCGTTCCAAAAGTATGGTGCGGCCCATGGCAGTGTGCGCACGGTCAGCCACGGCACCTTCGCCAAGCCGGGGGCTCAGCCGGCCGAAAGTGCCCCCCACCAGTTCCGCGCGCATGTGGAAGTCGACTCCTCGCTGCTGAAGAGCCCGGGCGGCGACGCGCCGGTTCTGCTGCCGGGTATGACCGTCACTACCGAAATCAAGGTCGGGCAGCGCAGTGTGATCAGCTATTTCCTCTATCCGCTGATCAAGGGTCTCGACGAGAGTATTCGCGAGCCCTGACTTCAAAGGAGTGCAGGCGGCTCCCATGGCAGCCGCCTGCACCTTCCAAAAGCCCCCCGCGGTTGGCTTCTCACACGCTTGTGATCCCAGGAGGTTCGTCAGGGGCCGCTTCCACCCTATGCGTCGCAACGAAGATGGCCGGAGGCCGAAAAGGGAACTTCTGCCTCATCCGTGCATTGTTCTGCAACAACAGTATTAGAGCGAGAACAACATGCTTCGTGGCGGACTACTCTGGTTGATCGGCATCCCGATTCCCGTAATCATCGTGCTGTGGCTGCTCGGTTTCCTGTCGTAGGACGATAGCAAACTAATCTGGCGCCCCTTCCCTGGCGAAGGGGCGCTTTTTATTTGCGCTCAGCGGAAGCACGACGAGATCTATGATCTCGGGTTGATGACGTTCTTGGCCGGGGCGGTCAGGGTCCAGGCCACGCGCGAAGCACCGGACTCGTAAGTTGCCGATCCGCCCAGCGCCTGGGGCGTTACCCGCTTGAGGATTACGGTTCCGAATCCCTGTCCTTGCGCGCCCTCGATGATGCCTTCGAGGAAGGGCTCGGAGAAAGTCTCGATCCATTCCAGGCGAAACTCTGCTTCCTCGTTCGGACGCAGCGCTATCGCCCACTGGATGACGATGCTTCCGGCTCCTGACGCCAGCACGCCATGCTTGGCCGAGTTGGTCGCAAGCTCATGAAACGCCATTGCGAGATGCTGAACGGCATTGGGCGAGACCGTGACGATCGGGCCGTTGATAAAGATGCGGTTCTCGTTCGGAAACGCGCGCAGCTGGTCGGCGGCGAGTTGCGCCAGCTCGGCCCCTACCCAGTCGCCCAGAACCAGCAGGTCATGGGCATTCGACAGCGACATGATGCGCTCGCGCAGGCGCGCCTCATAGTCACCAATGCTCTTCGAGCGCTTTCCCGTCTCGCGGATGATCGACAGGATCACCGCATACTGGTTCTTCACCCGGTGGTTCACCTCGCGCAGCAAAAGGCGGATCTGCCGCTCGGCGTCCTTGGCCTGCGATATGTCTCGGGCGATCTTGGAGGCACCAACGATCTGGCCCTGGCTGTTGCGAATGGGAGAAACGGTGAGCGATACAGGGACGTACGAACCGTCTTTGCGTACCCGCACGGTCTCGAAGGTGTCTACCCGCACACCCGCCTTGATGCGGTTGATGATCGAGGTTTCTTCGCCGCGCCGGCTTTCCGGAATCAGCATCAGGATCGACTTGCCGATTGCTTCTTCAGCGCTGTAGCCGAACAGCGTTTCGGCCGCCGCATTCCAACTAACGATGATGCTGTTGAGGTCCTTGCTGATGATCGCGTCGAAGGATGAATCAACGATAGCGGCGAGCCGGGCATCGGAGATGCCGTCGCTTTCGGGCCGCTGATAGATCTTGCTGCTCATCTGTGTTCCATGGGACGCGCACCAACTCCCGGGCAGCCTCAAGGTTCCGATGACAGGAGAAGGATTTTTTGGTGGTCCCGCTGCCCAAAAGCAGCGGGACCTGTTGCCCGAGACGCCACCCGCCCTAAGAGGGCAGAGGCGCGTAACAATGTTTTAGAAGAAGATGAAGTTGCGTTTACGCAACGGCAACTTTTTTAACGAATCGCAACGGATTACGGTGCCCGAGCACTTTCGCCCGCAAAACATGGCCAAACTTTAATTTGAAATCCCCTCCCCGTTTCACGATTTGTGCGCCGAAGGGATTCTTTTTCAGGACTGGACGAACGCATGGACCAGATCGTCGAGCGCGCGGAAAGTGCGCGGGAGACCGGTGCAGAATCGATAGAGCAGGTTCTTGATCTCAACGACAAGGGCAAGCCTCGCTTCCGGTTCAGGCGTTGGCGGGGTGCAGCCGTCGTGCTTGCAGCGGTCGGCGGACTTGCCTGGTGGCAGCTCGGCGGATCCCAGCAGCAGCAAACGGTCTTCTATCGCACCGTCGAGGCACAGCGCGGGCCGATTACGGTCGAGGTGTCGGCCACCGGTACGTTGGAGCCGCTGACGCAGGTCGAGGTATCGAGCGAGCTTTCGGGCATCGTGCGCGCTGTCGCCGTCGAGGAGAACCAGCGCGTCGCCAAGGGCGACGTGCTGGCGGAGCTCGACACGGTGCGTATCCTGGCACAGATCGAACGCGCGGAAGCCAACGTCGCCGCCGCCAGGGCAAAGCTCATGGATGCGCAGGTAACCGTGCGCGAAACCGAACAGACGCTCGCCCGCACGCGCCAGCTCAAGGCCCGCGGCAACGCGACGGACCAGTCGGTCGAGACGGCGGAGGCCGCCTACGACCGCGCCGTCAGCGCGGTGGCCAGCGCGGAAGCCTCGCTTGCTGTCGCTGAAGCCGATCTCAAGCTGCAGCAGGCTGACCTTGCCAAGAGCACCATCTACGCACCGATCGACGGCACGGTGCTGAGCCGCTCGGTCAACCCCGGCCAGACGGTCGCCTCATCCATGCAGGCGCCGGTGCTATTCGTGATTGCCGAGAACCTCGAGAGGATGGAGCTCAAGGCTGCCGTCGACGAGGCTGACATTGGCGCCGTTCAGGCGGGCCAGAACGCGCGCTTCACCGTCGATGCCTTTCCTGACCGCACGTTCAACGCGACGATCCGCGACGTCTCCTATGCCTCGACCGTTACCGACGGCGTGGTGACCTATCAGGCACGCCTCGATGTCGACAATCGCGAACTGCTGCTGCGCCCCGGCATGACGGCAACGGTTGAGATCGTCACCCGCGAGGACGACGGCGTCCTCCTCATTCCGTCGGCTGCATTCCGGTTCAGCCCGCCGCAGGAGACCGCGAGCCAGAGCAGCTGGTCGATCCAGCAGCTTTTCATGCCGCGCCCGCCGATGCGCCAGCAGCGTGGGCAGGGCACGCGCGGCAGCGTTGGCGAGGGTCGCCCTCTCTACGTCCTGCGAGATGGCAAGCCCGAACAGGTGCGTGTCGTTACCGGCGCGACCGACGGCGAAAAGACAGAAATCCTGTCCGGTCTCGAGGAAGGTGACCGCGTCATCATCGGCACCGGTGCGGGCCCACAGCGAGCCGGACGGGGCAACGGCGAGGGCCGTGGCCCGGGCAGCGGCCCCGGTGAGACTGCCGGGCCCAGCAACAACGCACGGTCCGACGCGCCGCCCCCTCCGCCTCCCGGAGAATAAGCAGATGAACGTGCACAGCGAACCGCCTCTCCTGCGCTTCGAGAGCGTGTGGAAGACCTACGGCACGGGCGAGGCGCGGGTGAACGCGCTGGCGGGCGTGAACGTCACCATCACTCGCGGCGAGTTCGTGGCGATCATGGGCCCCTCCGGCTCGGGCAAGTCGACGTCGATGAACATCATCGGCTGCCTCGACACGCCAACCGATGGCACCTACCGCTTCCTCGGCGCGGATGCCGGCCGGCTTGACCGGACGCGCCGCGCGACGCTGCGCAACCGCTACATCGGCTTCGTCTTCCAGGGCTACAACCTACTGCCGCGCACCACCGCGGTCGAAAACGTCGAGCTGCCGCTGATCTATCGCGGCGTGCCGGGGCGCGAGCGCCGGGCGCTGGCAATGCAGGCGCTGGCCGAAGTCGGGTTGAAGGGCCGAGAGCACCACACGCCGGCGGAACTGTCCGGCGGCCAGCAGCAGCGTGTCGCGATCGCCCGCGCGATCGTGGCCCGCCCCACCCTGCTCGTCGCTGACGAGCCCACCGGCAACCTCGACACGGCGCGCAGCCACGAAATCATGAATCTGATGACCCGCCTCAACAAGGAACAGGGCCTGACGATCGTCCTCGTCACCCATGAGGCTGACATCGCAGCCTATGCCAGCCGCGTCATTACCTTCGTCGATGGCAAAATCGCTGCCGACGAGCTTAACCGGGAGGCTGCGTGATGCTCTGGGAGACGATCAAGCTCGCCCTGCGCTCCGTGCGACGCAACGCTCTGCGCTCATTCCTGACGCTGCTCGGCATCGTCATCGGCGTCGCAGCGGTGATCGCGATGCTGACCATCGGCTCGGGCACGACCGAGAAGGTGAAGCAGGACATTTCCAAGCTCGGCAGCAACCTGCTGACGGTCCAGGCGATGCGCCCCCAGCGCGGCGGCGACACCAACTTCACTCCACGCCCGCTGAGCAACATCGACGTCCAGGCGCTGGTTGCCGAACTCGAGAACGTCGATGCGATCTCGGCGGCCGCCCAGCGTACGGTGCGCGTCGTCTACGGCTCCGACAACATGTCCCTACAGGTCACCGGTACCGACAACGAGTTTTTCGTTGCCCGCAACTGGTCGATCGTGTCGGGACGCGAATTTACTGAATCGGAATTGCGCGGGGGTGCCAATGTTTGCGTCATCGGCCAGACGGTCCGCAGCCGTTTCTTTGGCGACGGCGACCCGACGGACGCCGCGATCCGCGTCGGCCGCATGAGCTGCCGCATCATCGGCATTCTCGAAGCGAAGGGCACGTCCGGCTTCGGCCAAGACCAGGACGCCGTGGTGATGATGCCGCTGACGACGTTCCAGCGCCGCATTGCCGGCAACCGCGACATCGGCCAGATCTACATCGCCGTAAAGGACGGTGCCTCGACCACGCAGGCAGTGGCCAACGTGCAGAATATCCTGCGGGATTCGCGCCGCATCGGCCCCGACCAAGAAGACAATTTCGACGTCCGCGACATGACCCAGATCGCCGACGCGATGACCAGCACAACCCAGGTCATGACCGGCATGCTGGGCGCGCTCGCCGGCGTGTCTCTCCTGGTCGGCGGCATCGGCATCATGAACATCATGCTGGTGTCGGTGACCGAGCGTACCCGCGAGATCGGCATCCGCCTTGCCATCGGCGCTCACGAAAGGCACATCCTCGTCCAGTTTCTGGTGGAGGCGACGGTGCTATCGCTGCTCGGCGGCCTGATCGGGATCATCATCGGCCTGAGCCTCGCAGGCGTCGCCTCCCTGGCGCTGTCGATCCCGTTCGTGCCGAGCGTGTCGGTGATGCTTCTCGCCGTCGGATTCTCTGCCCTGATCGGCATGGTGTTTGGCTTCTTCCCGGCGCTGCGCGGTGCCCGGCTCGACCCGATCGAAGCTCTACGTCACGAGTGACGAGACATCCGCTGGCGTCGCAAAGTGCCAGCGGACAAGCTCGTGCATGTGGTCGGCCATGTTGGTTGGCACGTCGTCGGCCGAGCGGATCACGACCGGCCCCTCTATCTCTGGCTCGTCTTCCGCCGCCACATGGGCGCGGATCGCTTCCTCGATTTCCTCTGCGGTGCGATCGAGGAAATAGCGCCGAAACAGGACGGTGCCACTCACCTTCGACAGGAGATGGTAGCGGGGTTCGCGCGGCGTGCCGTCAAGCTCCAGCCCAGTCTCCTCCTTCACCTCGCGATGCATGTTTGCGAGCGGGTCCACATAACCATCGCGGAAATCGGAGGTATCGAAGGTGCCGGATGCGAAGTAGACCCTGCCCGGATTCGCGGTTTTCAGCCCCATGCGCGCGGCAATAAGCGCGTTGTCGGAGCTGACCAGCATCGCGCTGGCATACGCGTGGCCGGCATGCGGGATCGGCCGCAGCGAGCGCCAGTAGAGGAAGGTCGCATAGCGGACAAGATGGCAGCGCCCATCGAGCAAGCCGTCGCGCAATGACAGGCGCGCCAACAGCGCGACCCTACCGTCGAACAACGCCGGATTGGCTGCGGCGGTCTTTGCCCAGAATTCCTCGATCGTCGGAAGGTTTTGCAGCTCGAACGGGTGCGGACCTTCGTCAAGCGCGATCCTCAGGTCTCGGAGCGGGATGATCGCGTCCGCAGGAAGGTCGAAGCTCATATGATCGCGATCTCCACCACGACGGGGCAGTGATCCGACGCCTTTGGCCGATCCCAGCCGACCCGGGGAAAATGCGGGACCTCCTGCCCGGGCGGGAACGGCGTGCGCATCGGCTGGCCGTTTCGGACGATTTCCGGGACAGCCATGGAATTGGACTGCGCCCAGGACTTCGACAGCAGGATGTAGTCGAGCTGGCACAGATGCCGCTCGGCAGGTCCGCGCGTGTGGTAGAGCGTCCAGCGGTCGAGTTCCGGCCGCCGCTCCACCACGTTCTCGCAGAAATCTCCCGCAGTCAGGACATCGACGCAGGAAATACCCTCCTGCACCGGCCTGAAGTCGAAGTTCGAAAAGATGTCGCCCTCGACGAGGACCCTTTCGCGGTAGTCGTTGAGGTCGCCACAGATCGCCCAGCGCTTGTCCGGCGCATGCTCGCGCCCGAACCGGTTCTCGATGATCTTTCGCACGGCCGCAGCTTCCGCCATGCGGATCGGCATGGTCGACATGCGGCTGTCCTTGCCGTTGCGCGGCGGGCCGCCCATCGACTTGAAGTGAACGCTGTAGATCGTGATCGGCTTGCCGCCGACCTTTAGGTCGAGCTCAAGGCAGTCGCGGCGAAAGATGCGCTCGTGCGGCTTCTCGCCGAGCTGGGCAAGATCGTCGTCGTAGAGATCGAGATCGTCGTAAGTCAGATGCGCGTGGCTCTGCATGCGCACGAACTCGATCGGCTGGCCGTGCGAGGTCTCCGCGCGCACCATGACGGCAACGTCGATGCCGCGGCCATCATTGCCGGGCGTCGTGTACTTGTCGCGGTAGCCTTGCCCGACCATCTTGAACAGGTATCCATATTCGAAGGCACGTAGCGCCTCCATGTTGTCGACCTCCTGCAGGCAGAGGATGTCCGCGCGCGTCGCGGCAATTGCGAGTGCACTGAGTTGCCGGGCATCGTCCGTGTGCGCGATCGTGCGGGCAGCCTCGTATTGCCTGTACTCCGCCTCGTCCTTGATCTGGTACAGCGACAGCACCCGATCCTGGTTGAGCGCGTTGCGGAAGCCGGAGAAGTCGAACCTGTTCATCAGGTTCTCGACGTTGAAGGTGGCGAGGCGAAGGGACATGCGCGGCATGTGACCAACATGGCCGCCAAAACGCAAGCGCCGCCGCATGCATTGTCACGTTCATCCCACATTCATGCGCAGTTTCGCAGAATGGGACCATCAGACATGGGGGCTTCGGTCTGAGGCAAGGTACTGGACGAAGGAGCACGTCATGAAAAGCACATTGTCAGCCCTCGCCGTTCTGGCTTCGCTCGCAGTGGGCGTGGTGTCGCAGACCTCCACTGCGTCGGCTGCGGGGCCGGCCGGAATGAGCTTTGCGCAACCCTCAGTCAGCACGGCCAGCGACGTTCAGCTGGTCGAAAACCGCTGGGGCGATCGCCGCTGGCACCGGCGCCACTGGGATCGTCACGACAGAAGGTGGGACCGCTGGGATCGTCACCGGCCGCCGCGGTTCTTTGGTCCGCGCTCGGGCTTCTACTTCGAGTTCGGAACGGCCCCGCGCGTCTATCGCACGCTGCCGCGCCGCCACTACGGCCTGTCGCAGGCGCACGTGAACTGGTGCTACAACCGCTACCGGTCCTACGACGCTTACACGAACACATTCCAGCCCTACAACGGCCCGCGCCGGGCGTGCATCTCGCCCTACAGCTGAGGGCAAAAAATAAAGGCCGGCGGATCGCTCCGCCGGCCTCATCATTTCAGCCTCGCGGCTGATTAGTTGCGGGCCTTGTCGACCAGCTTGTTCTTGGCGATCCACGGCATCATGCCGCGCAGCTTCTCGCCGACTTCCTCGATCTGGTGAGCGTCGTTCATGCGGCGGATACCCTTGAAGCGGGCTGCACCCGACTTCCACTCCTGCATCCATTCCGAGGTGAACTTGCCGGTCTGGATGTCGTTCAGGACGCGCTTCATCTCGGCCTTGGTCTCGGCGGTGATGATGCGCGGGCCAGTGACGTACTCGCCCCACTCAGCGGTGTTCGAGATCGAGTAGTTCATGTTGGCGATGCCGCCCTCGTAGATGAGGTCGACGATCAGCTTCACTTCGTGCAGGCACTCGAAGTAGGCCATCTCCGGAGCATAGCCAGCCTCAACCAGCGTCTCGAAGCCGGCGCGGATCAGCTCGACCAGACCGCCGCAGAGAACGACCTGCTCGCCGAACAGGTCGGTCTCGCACTCTTCCTTGAAGGTGGTCTCGATGATGCCCGAACGGCCGCCGCCGACGCCGCAGGCGTACGACAAAGCGAGGTCAAGGGCGTTGCCCGAAGCGTCCTGGTGGACAGCGACCAGGCACGGCACGCCGCCGCCCTTCTGGTACTCGCCGCGCACGGTGTGGCCCGGGCCCTTCGGCGCGATCATGACGACGTCGATGGTCGACTTCGGCTCGATCAGGCCGAAGTGGACGTTCAGGCCGTGCGCGAAGGCGATCGCAGCGCCGTCACGGATGTTCGCAGCGATCTCGTTCTTGTAGATGTCAGCCTGCAGCTCGTCCGGTGCAGCCATCATGATGAGGTCGGCCCAGGCAGCAGCCTCGGCAACCGACATCACTCGCAGGCCGTCGGCCTCGGCCTTCTTCACGGTCGGGGAGCCCGGACGCAGCGCGACGACGAGTTCCTGCGCACCCGAGTCCTTCAGGTTGAGCGTGTGAGCGCGGCCCTGCGAGCCGTAGCCAACGATGGCAACCTTCTTGCCCTTGATCAGATTGAGATCGGCGTCGCGATCATAGTAAACGCGCATTTTGGGGTCCTTCCCTTCCGTTGATCCTAACCGGCTTCCGCCGGCAGCTGACTTGCTCCATAAAGAGCGAAGAACTGACGCGTCGCCTCGGCGGCATCGCGCTCGATATCCTGTTTGCTGAGATTCAGCGTTGTGTCGCCAAGCAGGAGGCGGATCTGCACGTCGCGACCTGCCAGGCCGAAAAAGGTGCGAAACGCCTCTTCGGCGTCGTTAAACCGGAGCAGCCCCGCCTCACGCGCATCTTCCAGCAGCGGCTTCAGGCGCTCGCCGATGGCGAAGCGGCCGTTCTCCAGCACGATGGCACCGAGATTGCTCTTCCCGGAGCCGGCGTCGGCAATGGCGACGCGATTGAGCGCAATCGAAGTGCGGGACGAAATGACGGCGAGCCAGTTGGCGGCGAACTGCTCGAGGCTCTCGCGCAGCGCCGCGGTGTCCAGCTTCTGGCGCTCGTAGTTGCCGGCGCGCACGCGCGATGCCTGCCACTGCACGGTGGCGCGCAGGAGGCCGTCGCGGTCGCCGAACCACTTGTAGAGCGTCTCCTTCGAGCAGCTGGCGCGCCGGGCAACCGCGTTCATGGTCAGCGCGCTGCCCTCCACCAGCAGGTCAAGCACGGCATCAAGGACCTCACCCTGACGGGTGGTCACGTCCTCTCCTGCCTCTATGCGAGCTGCGGTGTTCATCCTGCGGGGTCGCCGTACCGTACGTTACGGTTCGGCTTATCGCGCACATTCATCATCCGCGCAAGAGCGCGTTGAGAAAAACCTTCTGACGAACGGTCAGATGATGACTTGGGTGCCGATTTCGACCACCCGACCCGTCGGGATCTGGAAGTAGGCGGTCGCTTCCGACGCATTTCGTGCCATCAGTATGAAGAGCCTGTCCTGCCAGATCGGCATTCCGGAGGCAGCGGACGCCTTCAGCGTGCGGCGCGACAGGAAGAACGACGTGGTCATGATGTCGAACTTCAGCCCCTTCTTGCGCAGCTGCGCCAGCGCCTTCGGCACATTCGGCTGCTCCATGAAGCCGAACTTCAGGATCACCTTGGAGAAGAGTTCGTTGATCTCCTCGATTTCGGCGCGCTCCGACTCAGGTACGCGCGGGCGGTCCTCGGTCACCAGCGAAAGGATGATGTTGCTCTTGTGAAGCACCTTGTAGTGCTTGAGGCTGTGCAGCAGCGCCGTCGGCGCGCTCTCCGGATCGCCGGTCAGGAACACCGCGGTGCCGTCAACGAGATACATCTCCTTCTTGGCAAGGCTCGTCGTCAGCACGGTGAGCGGCACTTCGCTCTTGCGTGTCTTCTCGAACAGGTACCGGCTGCCTTGGCGCCAAGTGTAGATGATGACAAACGCGGCGGTGGCGATAGCGATAGTTGCCCAACCGCCATCCTTCACCTTGAGCAGGTTCGAGCCGAAGAATGACAGCTCGATGAACAGGAAGGGAAGCATGCCGCAAATAGCGAGCCAGAGCGGCTTATGCCAAACCTTCCAGATCACGAAGAACAGCAGCAGGCCGGTCACAACCATCGCACCGGACAGCGCAATGCCGTAGGCGGCCGTAAGGGCGCTTGAGGAGCGGAACGCGAGGGCCAGGATGACGACGCCGATCAGCAGGAACATGTTGATCTGCGGCACATAGATCTGGCCGGACTGCTCGGCGGACGTGTGCTGGACATCGAGACGCGGCAGGAGGCTCAGCTGAATCGCCTGGCGGGTCAGCGAGAAGGCGCCGGTAATGGCCGCCTGCCCCGCGATCACGGTCGCAAGCATGGCGAGGAGCACGAACGGCAGCGCCCCCCACTCGGGCAGCATCTCGAACAGAGGCTGGCGGGAGTCGTGGTTGTGAAGGACGTAGGCGCCCTGCCCAAAATAGTTCAGTAGCAGCGCCGGGAAGACCAGGATGAACCAGGCCAGCATGATCGGCCGGCGGCCGAAATGGCCGAGGTCAGCGTAAAGCGTTTCGGCACCGGTGATTGCGAGAAAGATCGCTCCGAAGACGGCCATCGCGACCCCGGAATGTTGAAACAGGAAGTAGAAGGCGTAGTACGGATTGATCGCGATGAGGACGTAGGGGTTGAGGATGACGTGATACAGGCCGATCACCGCCAGAACCACGAACCAGACCGCAGTGATTGGGCCGAAGACTATCGCCACCCGCCCGGTGCCGTACTTCTGGACGAAGAAGAGGCCTATCAGGATCGCGACGGCGATCGGCACGATCCAGTTACTGAGCGCCGGAGTGACGACCTCCAGGCCCTCGACCGCCGACAGCACCGAGATTGCCGGAGACACCACGGCGTCGCCATAGAACAGGGCGGCACCAGCCATGCCGAGCATGACGATCAGCCCGGTGAAGCGGCCCGCATCATGGCGGGCCAAGGCCATCAGGGAGAGAACACCGCCCTCGCCGCGGTTGTCGGCACGCAGAACGATGAGCATGTACTTCACGGCCACGATCAGGATCAGCGACCACAGGATCAGCGACAGGATGCCGAGGATGTCGTAGTCGGTGTTCGGACCATCGCCGGCTGCGGCGCGGACGGCCTCCCGGAAGGCGTAGATCGGGCTGGTACCGATATCGCCGTAGACCACGCCGAGTGCGCCCAGCGTTAGCGCAGCTGTGCTGGAAGCCGGCGGTTCGCACTCCTGCTCCGGTGGTGTTTCAGCCGCGTCGTGCCGCTTTTCGTCCATGCGCCGCTCTCCTGCGCCAAATGGACGGCGCTAATACACGCTCCCTTGCGTCACTGGCAATGGCCTGCGGTTACCATCCGCAGGCTTTGAGGAAGCGCGTCACTGTAGTCGCCATACCATATTCCAGCGCATCGGCAGTCAGGCCATGGCCAATCGACACTTCAGCGAGGTGAGGAATATGCCGAGTCAGTGCCGGAAGATTGGCCACCGTCAGATCGTGCCCGGCGTTGACATCAAGCCCTGCCGCGCGTGCGGCCTCAGTCGCGACAGCAAGCTTCTTCAGCTCGCGCTCGGCAGCGACGGGATCGCTATGGGTGGATCCATAAGGCCCGGTGTAGAACTCGACCCTGTCCGCCCCTGTTGCCTTTGCTTCGGCCATTCCTGCCGGGTCCGGCTCCGCAAACAGCGACACCCGGAATCCGCCCTTCTTCAACCTCTTGACGATTGGTGTCAGGAACGTCTGCTGCTCGACAAAGTTCCAGCCGTGGTCCGAGGTAGGCTGTGCCGGGTCGTCCGGAACGAGGGTGACCTGATCCGGCTGGTGTTCCTCGACGAGGTTGAGGAAGGCCTCGTCCGGATAGCCCTCGATGTTGAACTCTGCCTGCGGGAACTCATCATCGATCAGCGCGCGAAGTGGAGCCAAGTCGCTGCGGCGGGTGTGACGCTGATCCGGACGAGGGTGCACCGTCAAGCCATGCGCACCGGCCTGCAGCGCAATACGACCGAGGTGGATCACGCTCGGCCACGGCAAATCGCGGCGATTGCGCAGAAGAGCCACGGCATTGAGATTTACGGAGAGCTTGGCAGGCATGGTCGCGACGGTCCGATTCTTGTATCCTGACCGATATATCGCCTCCGGCGGGAACAGGCACCGCCTTTCATGTGTTCCAGGAACTGGACTGAAGCAACTGGAGGGACACACTTGCTTCCGCTGGATCGCATCCCGGCCGTCAAGCGCGTTGGCACGAGCACGCTGCAGGTCTTTGCACTCGAGATCTCCGACGATTTTTCTTCCGCTGACGCGGAGAACATGCTCGGGCTTCTGGAAGGTGCCTACACCATCAGGGACCGCATCAATCTGCTGATCCGCATCGTCGGGTTGCAGAGCTTCGACGTCTCGGACCTTTCGGGCGACACGGCGCGGCTCCTCCGGGAAGAGACGTCAGAGCACGTCGCCCGCTGCGCGATAATCGGAGAAAGTGGCTGGGCGAGCGACATCGCCTCGCTG
Organism: Aminobacter sp. J44; assembly: GCF_007829415.1. Classification (NCBI taxonomy): domain Bacteria; kingdom Pseudomonadati; phylum Pseudomonadota; class Alphaproteobacteria; order Hyphomicrobiales; family Phyllobacteriaceae; genus Aminobacter; species Aminobacter sp. J44. Next base: position 71,904 of record NZ_VLJG01000067.1, read on the forward strand.
CTCAGCCCGAGAATCGAGATCGAGACGTTCGACCCCGATGACGAAGAACGCGCCTGGGCGTTCGTCGGGGCAGTCGAGGCCGCCGGAAAGGCCTAGCGGACGACGGTAAGCCGCTCGGCCGCACGGGTGATGGCGGTATAAAGCCATCGCTGGCGCGTTTCGCGGAAAGCGAAGCTTTCGTCGAACAGCACCACCTCGTTCCACTGCGAGCCCTGCGCCTTATGGACGGTCAGGGCATAGCCGTAGTCAAAGTCGTCAAAGCGCTTCTTCTGCTGCCACGGAATTTCCTCGTCCGGGTTCTCGAACGCGGCCTTCAGCAGCTTGATCTTGGCAACGCCGCGATCCGGATCATCCTCTTCCGGCGACACCAGCAGGTTTATGCCCGGCTTCACCGTCTCGCGTGATGAGGTCATGACCTTCCACAGCGAGCCGTTCAGCAAGCCCTTGGCCGGATCGTTGCGCAGGCACACCAGCTTGTCGCCCGCCTGCGGATAGGACGCATCGAAACCCTTCAGCTGGCGCAGGCGCTGGTTGTAGCGGCGGCGGGTACGATTAGTGCCCACAAGCACCTGGTCGGCCGACAGGACGAGATCCTGGTTGACCTCGTCGCGGCCAATCACTCTTGCGGCACCGTATTCGCCGTACTCAATCTCCCTGCCCTCGCGCACCTCAAGTGCAAGACGAATGATCGGATTGTCACGCGCCTGGCGATGGATTTCGGTCAGCAGGTGATCCGGTTCGTGCTCGGTAAAGAAGCCGCCACCGCTGATCGGCGGCAACTGGGCAGGATCGCCGAGAACGAGGATCGGGGTGCCGAAGCTCATGAGGTCACGGCCGAGCTGCTCGTCAACCATCGAGCACTCGTCGACGACGACGAGCTTGGCCTTGGCGACCGGGCTCTGGCGGTTCAGCGAGAAGGTCGGCGCAATTGAGGTCTTGCCGGTGGTCTCGTCCTCGACCGCTTCCTCGCCGCGCGGGCGATAGATCAGCGAGTGGAGTGTGCGGGCATTGGTCGCGCCCTTCGAGCGCAGCACCTGAGCCGCCTTGCCGGTGAAAGCGGCGAACTGGACAGAACCGTCGACATGCTCGGCGAAATGGCGCGCGAGCGTCGTTTTGCCAGTGCCGGCATAGCCAAACAGCCGGAAGATCGGCTTGCGGCCTTCCTTCAGCCACCGATCGACCGCCTTCAGCGCCGCGTCCTGTTGGGGAGAAAACTGCATGCGCTTTCAGTGGGGGATTCGGAGGCGAGTTACAAGACCCAGCCCTGCATGGCTGCTCAGTCGTCAAGTTCGGGGTTCTTCGTGTAACCCGGACCGATCGTCAGCGGCTTCTCGGGCACGAACGAGCCATCCAGCTGGCTGGTGAAGTGCGTCTTGTACTCCCAGATCGTCTGCGTCTCCTCGCGGTCGAGGATGCGAAGCGAAACCTCGTAAGGCTGCTTCGCCTTGACGCCGTGTACGGTGGGCGAGCGCATCGAGAATCGCGTCATGTCCGGCCCGCCCATGCGCTGGCGTACGACGAACGGCTCGCCCCCTTCGGGATTTTCGAATTTCGCCTCTACGATCGTGCCAGTAGGCAGCGGCCGCTGTACGATCGCCGTGAAGCCATAATACATGTCGGCGACGCGGTAGTTGATAATGAAGCCACCGCCCATGACCCGCAGATAAGGCTTATCTGCAGGATCCTCACGGGTGTACCACCCCACAGCAAATAACAGCGCCAGAAGAATGCATGCAGCGCCAATTATCCGCTTGATGGAAATACGCTCCAACATGAGCGCCATCCAACATTACTTTACGTCACCCGGCTTGAACCAAGGACTACTGAAGCATCGGCCACAGACTTGCGGCGAGCGCGATGCCCATGGCGATGTTGAACCACTTCAGCCGGGTGGGTTCAGACAGGAAGCCGCGCAACGCAACGCCGAACGCCGCCCAGGTCGAGACGCACGGAAGGTTCACCAGCGCGAAGGCAACCGCCACCAGGATCACCGACAGAAACGGCGAGGTCGACGAGGAGTAAACGGAGATGCCGGTGATCGCCATCACCCAGGCCTTGACGTTCACCCATTGGAACGCCGCGGCCTCAAGGAAGGTCATGGGGCGGGCCGAGCCGCCCTTCCCTTCACTGATCGACCGCGTCATCGCCACACGCCAGGCGAGGTAAAGCAGGTAGGCTCCGCCCGCGATCTTCAGCGCGACATGCGCGGCCGGAAACGCGGTCAGCAAGGCGCCAAGGCCGAAGCCCACGCCCAGCAGCAGGCTGAGGAAGCCGATGCCGATGCCAAAGATATGCGGAAGGGTACGCCGGAACCCGAAGTTCACGCCGGACGCCATCAGCATCACATTGTTCGGGCCGGGCGTGATCGACGTGACAAACGCGAAGACGACCAGCGCGAAAAAGACATCCCACGTCACGAACTTCACCCGCGCCGGGAGCGCCTGGCTCCCGGTCCTGTCTCAGATGATGAAAAAAGGATCGGTTTTAGCGATCCATGCCCTGCGGTCCACGGTTGAGCGCGGCGATACCGGTACGGCATACCTCGATCAGGCCGAGCGGCTCCATGATCGCGATGAACTGGTCGATCTTCGAGCTCTTGCCGGTGATCTCAAAAATGAAGTGTTCGGTCGTCGCGTCGGCCACCTTCGCCTTGAACGCTTCCGCGAGACGCAGCGCCTCGACGCGAGCTTCGCCGCTTCCAGCCACCTTCACCAGCGCCAACTCGCGCTCCAGCGGATGGTCCTGTCCCATCTCCTTGGCGTTTACTGTCAGGTCGTTGACCTTGTGGACCGGCACGATGCGCTCCAGCTGGGTCTTGATCTGCTGCAGCACGTGCGGCGTGCCGCGCGTCACGATGGTGATGCGCGACAGGTGTTTCTCGTGCTCCGTCTCGGAGACCGTAAGGCTGTCGATGTTGTAGCCTCGACCGGAAAACAGACCGATGACGCGGGCCAGGACACCCGGTTCGTTGCTTACAAGGACTGCTAGCGTGTGACGCTCAGCGGCCGCCGTTTCCTTCGACATAAAGTAAGCGGAGCCAGTGGGTTGCAGTTGGGCGTTCATGTCAAATCTCTTCCTAGGAATGATGCTCGCGAGCGCTTTTGCACGTCTTAGACAAGCTGGCGCCCAGCTGCGTCGATCGCATTCGCAACCGCCTCGTCTGTGGCCTCGTCAGGCAGCAGCATTTCGTTGTGCGCCTTGCCGGACGGGATCATCGGGAAGCAGTTGGTGAGGTTCGCCACGCGGCAGTCGAACAGGACCGGCTTCTTCACGTCGATCATCTCCTGGATCGCCTCGTCGAGGTCGGCCGGCTTGTCGCAACGGATGCCGTGCGCGCCGAACGCCTGAGCCATCAGCACGAAGTCGGGCATCGCCTCGGTGTACGAATGCGACAGGCGGTTGCCGTGCAGCAGCTGCTGCCACTGGCGCACCATGCCCATGTACTGGTTGTTCAGGATGAAGATCTTGATCGGCGCGTTGTACTGAACGGCCGTCGCCATCTCCTGCATCGTCATCTGCACCGAAGCATCGCCGGCGATGTCGATGACCAGCGAGTTCGGATGCGCGATCTGAACGCCCAGCGCCGCCGGCAGGCCATAGCCCATCGTCCCGAGACCGCCGGAGGTCATCCAGCGGTTCGGCTTCTCGAAGCCGTAGTACTGCGCCGCCCACATCTGGTGCTGGCCGACTTCCGTCGTGATGAAGGTGTCGCGGTCCTTGGTCAGCTCATAGAGCCGCTGGATCGCATACTGCGGCATGATCACGTCGTCGTTAGGCTTAAACGCAAGCGAATTGCGCGCACGCCAGCGATCGATCTGGTCCCACCACGGCTTCAGCGCGGCCTTGTCGCCCTTCACGCTCGCGCGCCACAGGCGCACCATGTCTTCCAGCACGCGGCCGACATCGCCTTGGATCGGCACGTCAACGTGGACGTTCTTGTTCAGCGACGAGGGGTCGATGTCCACATGGATCTTGCGCGAGTTCGGCGAGAAGGCGTCGAGGCGGCCGGTGATGCGGTCGTCGAAACGAGCACCCAGGCACAGCATGACGTCGCAGTCATGCATCGCCATGTTCGCCTCGTAGGTGCCGTGCATGCCCAGCATGCCGACCCAGTTCTTGCCGGAAGCCGGATAGGCGCCGAGGCCCATCAGGGTCGAGGTGATCGGGAAGCCAGACAGTTCGACCAGCTCGCGCAGCAGCTGGCTCGCCTCCGGACCGGCGTTGATGACGCCGCCACCCGAATAGATGATCGGGCGCTTGGCGTTCGCCATCAGCGCGACGGCTTGTTTCACCGCTTCCATGTCGCCCTGGAGCTTTGGCGCATAGGTGGTGCGACGAACTTCCTGCTTCGGCGTGTAGATGCCCTTGGCGAACTGGACGTCCTTCGGGATGTCGACGACCACTGGGCCCGGACGGCCGGTGGTGGCAACATGGAACGCCTCGTGCAGGATCGCGGCGAGGTCGTTGACGTCCTTCACCAGCCAGTTGTGCTTGGTGCAAGGGCGCGTGATGCCGACGGTGTCGCACTCCTGGAACGCGTCCGAACCGATCAGCGAGGTCGGAACCTGCCCGCTGATGCAGACCAGCGGGATCGAGTCCATGAGCGCGTCCTGCAGTGCGGTCACGACGTTGGTCGCGCCCGGACCCGAAGTCACCAGGACAACGCCGGCCTTACCGGTCGAACGGGCATAGCCTTCGGCGGCGTGGCCGGCGCCCTGCTCGTGGCGGACCAGGATGTGCTGGATCGCGTCCTGCTGGAAGAGTTCGTCATAGATCGGAAGGACCGCCCCACCAGGATATCCGAAGATGTGCTCTACGCCGTTGTCGATCAGCGCCTGCACCACCATCTCCGCACCGGTCATTTCGCGTCTGCCGGCTTCGTGTCCTGCGTTGGTATTCATCGGTCTCTTCCCGTTTTATCTCGGTCGTGGCTGTCGTTTATCGATGTTCAGGGCAATAAAAAAGGCCCCTTGGAGGAGCCTCGGTTTCGCGCATGGGGTGCTGTCGCCCGGCGGCTACGCCGCCTTGCCCATACGCGTTCGTACTACAAGAATGGTGCTCTTGATCATGGCGCGGACAATAAGTACCGCCGCGCTCGCATGTCAACAGAAAAGCGACGCGGCGTAAGCGGCTGTCTTCTTTCTTTACGCCCGATCAACCATTGCGTCACACGCGCCCTTAACTTGCCCCGCCTATGGTGACCTCCACAACGCGGGGTATCGCCATTGATGTTTGTCGAACGTGAGAAGCTCGGCGAGGTCACGAACCAGGAACGGCGTGACGCAACGCAGCCGGATTCGCGCATAATCGGCCGGGTCGTCGGCTGCGATGGTTCCCGCGCCACGCTTGCGGCCTTTGCCGCAGCAGACGCAGCTGCCAATCCCGGCGCCTGGTCAGTCGGCCGGATGATCTCGATCAACCTCGGCAGCATCCGCACGGTCGGTCTCGTCTATCGCGTCGAAACGCCGGTCGAGCAGTGGGACGACGAGGGCATGGTACCGATCAAGGTCCATGTCGAGCTGGTCGGCGAAGTCCGTGACCAGGAAGGCAACAAGCCGCTCTTCGACCGTGGCATCACCGTCTATCCGCATGTCGGCGCGGTTGCTCACCGTATCCGCCAGCGCGACCTCGCCGCCATCTACGATCTCGGCGGCCGCGAGACGATCACAATCGGCCACTTGTCGCAGGACGCGGCGATTGCAGCAAATATCGCCATCGACACCACGCTCAGCCGCCATTTCGCCGTTGTCGGCACCACCGGTGTCGGCAAGTCAACAGCCGTTTCGCTGCTGATCCGCAAGGCGGTCCAGGCGCGTCCTGAACTGCGCGTGCTGATCCTCGACCCGCACAACGAATTTTCCGCAGCATTTCCGAACGACTCGATCCGCATCGATATCAAGACGCTCGACCTGCCCTTCTGGCTGTTCCAACTCGAGGAGCTGGTCGAGGTGCTCTATCGCGGCCGCGAGCCGGTCGGTGAGGAGGTCGACCTTCTGCGCGAGCTGGTCCCGCTCGCCAAGCATGCCTATCGGAGCCCGCAGCAGACCCTGGTGCGCCGCTATGGCGATGCCGCGGGCCTGACCGCCGATACGCCGGTGCCTTACCGCATCGCGGACGTCATCCGCATCATTGACGAGCGTATGGGCCAGCTCGAGGCCAAGAACGATCGCCCGATCTACCGGGCCCTGCGCGCTCGTATTGAGGCGGCGGTGGCAGATCCGCGCTACCGCTTCATGTTCGCGCCGCGCATGGTGGACGACAACATCCACGAGACGGTCGGGCGCATCTTCCGCATTCCGCATCAGGGCCGGCCGATCACCTGTCTCGATCTGTCGGGCCTGCCGTCGGAAGTGGTGAACTCGGTCTGCGCCATCCTTGGCCGGCTCGCCTTCGACGTCGCCGTGAACAGCCGCGGCAGGCTGAAGCTGCTGGTGCTGTGTGAGGAAGCGCACCGCTACATGCCGGCCGATCCAAAGCTCGGCTTTGCGCCCACCCGCTACGCGCTATCGCGTATAGCGAAGGAAGGCCGCAAGTACGGTTGCTATCTGGGCGTCGTCACCCAGCGCCCGGGCGAACTCGATCCGACAGTGCTGTCGCAGTGTTCCACCGTGTTCGCAATGCGCCTTGCAAACGAAACCGACCAGGACATCGTCCGCTCGGCAATCGCCGACAGCTCGGCTTCGACTCTCTCGTTCCTGTCGTCGATGGGCCAGCGCGAGGCGATCGCCTTCGGCGAGGGTGTTGCCACGACGATGCGCATGAAGTTCGAGGAGCTGAAGCCGGAAGAGCTGCCGATGACGGATCATGGCTCGGCCGACGATCCCGCCCTCGACAACGACGAACTCCAGCTGCACCAATTGGTACAGAGCATGCGCAGCATCGACCGAAGCGAGTCCATCCCGTTTCCCGGCAGCCCGGTTCGGTCGATGGATTTGGGCGCCCCTGAGCGCGCCGATAACTATCCGCCGTTCGGCGCGCCGCGGTTCGGGTCACGGGCGACCGAGCGCACGTCGTTAGAGGACAGGCCAAGCCGGCGCTGGGACGACGATACGCTTCGCCGCCTCTACGAATGATATCGCTGCCTAGTCCGGAAGCTCGTTCGCGTCCCTGATCCGCAGCCATGAATCATCGAGCTGGGTGCGAAACCAGGTCGACTGCCGCTTGGCGTATTGTCGGGTCAAGGTCTTTGCCTGTTCGACGGCCTCGTCCAGCGAAAGCGCGCCGCGCCGGTATTGGATCAGCTCGCGCACGCCGATCGCCTTCATCGCCGGCAGCGTCGGGTCCAGATCGAGCTTCGCCATTTCATCGACTTCATCAAGCGCGCCGCCCGCCACCATGCCGTCGAAGCGGTCACTGATGCGCTGAGCGAGCAGCGGCCGTTCCGGTTCCAGCACGATCTTCCTGGCGTTTTCGGCATCGACCAGCGGGTTGCCGCGCTTGGTCTGCCACCATGAAATCGGCTTGCCCGATGCTTCCTCGACTTCCAGCGCGCGAACGATGCGCTGGCCATCGCTCGGGCGAATGGCAGCGCCCGCCACCGGATCGCGCCGGACAAGCAGCGCATGCAGAGAAGCGGGCCCCTGTTCCTGCAGCCGCTCGCGCCAGCGCTGGCGAATTTCCGGCGCGACTTCCGGCATGGAAGAGAGACCTTTCGTCAACGCGCGGAAATAAAGGCCTGTGCCACCGACAAAAATCGGCGTTCGCCCGGTAAATTCGTCGCCGCGAATGAGTGGTTCGACGGCACGCGCCCATTCGCCTGTCGAATAGGAAACAGACGGCGGCACATGGCCATAGAGGCGGTGCGGCACCATGTCCATGTCGGCATCGCTTGGCCGTGCCGTGAGCAGACGCAGCACGGAATAGACCTGCATCGAGTCTGTGTTGACGATGATGCCGTCATGTTTCTGCGCGAGACGGATTGCCAGCGCCGACTTGCCGCTGGCGGTGGGGCCAGCTATCAGGATCGCGTTCTTCAAGGGCTCCACGGGAGCCGCAGTTCCGGAAACGTCCATGTCACTCGTCGCCACGCTTATCGCCAATCCCGCAAGCCCAGTTCTTTCCGCATCGCTGGCTGATAAGGCTTCGGGCGCACTGCATGCAAGCCGCATCGACTGGCTTGCCACGGACGTTGCTGTCGATCTCTTCCTGCCGGAGGGCATCGAAGAAGCCGAGGCGCAGAGCATTGCACGGGAAGCAGTCGGCGGCGAGCCGGTCGATGTGGTCGTGCAGGAAGCCGAAGGACGGCGCAAGAAGCTGCTCATTGCCGACATGGACTCGACGATGATCGACCAGGAGTGCATCGACGAGCTCGCTGACGAGGTCGGGCTCAAGGAGCACGTCGCGGCGATCACCGCCCGCTCGATGAACGGCGAGCTCGCATTCGAACCGGCGCTGCGCGAGCGCGTTGCCCTCCTCGCGGGCCTCCAGACCGCGGTCATCGACCGCCTGATCGAGACCCGCCTGACGCTGGCCTCAGGCGGCCCCACTCTTGTTGCAACGATGAACAAGGCCGGCGCCTATACCGCGCTCGTCTCAGGAGGCTTCCTGTCGTTCACCGGTCCGATCGCAAAGAAGCTGGGCTTCCAGGAAAACCGCGGCAACACACTGCTCGAAAAGGATGGCAAGCTGCTCGGCCAGGTCGCCGATCCAATCCTTGGCCGCGAAGCCAAGGCGAGCGCGCTGATCGAGATCTGCGAAAAGCTTGGCATCACCCCGCAGGACGCGATTGCCGTCGGCGACGGCGCCAACGATCTCGACATGCTGAAGTTGGCGGGCGCGGGCGTTGCCCTGCATGCAAAGCCGACAGTGGCCGCGCAGGCGCGTATCCGCATTGACCACGCCGACCTCACCGCCCTGCTCTACCTGCAGGGCTACAAGCGCGACGAATTCGCTGCATGATCCGACTGGAAACGCAACGCCTCGTCATCCGCAACTGGGAAGATCGCGACCGCGACCTCTTCCACCTGATCAATTCGGACGACGAGGTGATGCGCTTCTTTCCCTTCCGGCGCACCCGCGAACAGGCGGACGCCATGATGGACCGGCTGCGCGCCGACAATGAAGCGCGCGGCTACGGCTTTGCGGCGCTAGAACTCAAGGCAACGGGCGAAGCGATCGGCTTCGTCGGCCTCCACCGCGACAATATCCCAGAAGCGCAGCCAGAACCCTTCATAGAGATCGGATGGCGGCTCGCTCGCGAGAACTGGGGCCACGGTTTTGTGACCGAAGCAGGGCGGGGACTTCTGCGCTTCGGCTTCGAGGGGCTGGGCCTGCCGGAAATCGTTTCCTTCGCAGTTCAGGACAATGATCGGTCGATCGCGGTAATGAAGCGGCTGGGCTTCACGCACGATCCGTCGTGCGATTTCGATCATCCGCGCGTGCCCGACACGCACCCGCACCTGAAGCGGCACGTGTTCTACAGGCTGAAGCGTGAGGAATGGCGCCGCCAGATTGACGGCGCCTGAAGTCCGATCAATCCATCCGGATCGTCACGAAGCGCAGCTCGCCGTCGGGCGAGGAGAGCATCAGCAGCGCGTTGCGGCGGCCTTGCTTCTTCAGCTCGGCAAGACGGTCCTTTACCTCTTGCGGGGACGTCACGGCTTCCTGGCCGATCTCGGTGATGACCGTTCCCGGAACGACGCCACTCTCGGCCGCAGTCGAACCGTCCTCGACGGCGGTAACGACGACACCGGTGAGGCTCTCGTTGATGCCGTATTCCTCGCGGCGGGCATCATCGAGCTCGCCGAGAGTCATACCAAGAACATCAACCGTCGCGGCTTCAGCATCGTCCGGCGCTGCCTCGGACTCCGTGCCCGCCGCCTGTGCCGCGTTTTCCAGCCGACCGAGGGTGACCTTGACGGTGACCTCGCCACCCTTGCGGAAGACGACGACGTCGACCGCCTTGCCGACCGGGCTTTCGGCAACGATGCGCGGCAGGTCGCGCATCTGGCGAATTTCCTTGCCGTCGAAGCTCAGGATGACGTCGCCCGGCTGGATCGAGCCGTCGTCAACCGGTCCACCCTTGATGACACCGGCCACCAGCGCGCCGCGGGAACGGTCGAGGCCGATGCTTTCAGCAACCTCGTCCGTCACCGGCTGAATGCGAACACCGAGCCAGCCCCGTCGTGTCTCGCCAAACTCAAGCAGCTGGCTGATGACGCCAACCGCAAGCTGCGACGGGATCGAGAAGCCAATGCCGATCGAGCCACCGGAGGGCGAGATGATCGCCGTATTGATGCCGATGACCTGGCCGTGCATGTCGAACAGCGGGCCACCCGAATTACCGCGGTTGATCGCGGCGTCAGTCTGGATGAAGTCGTCATACGGGCCGGAATTAATGTCGCGGCCGCGCGCCGAGACAATGCCGATCGAAACCGAGCCGCCAAGGCCGAACGGATTGCCGATCGCCATGACCCAGTCGCCGATGCGGATCTTCGAAGAATCACCGAATTCCACCTGCTTCAACTCGCGCAGGGTTGGATCGACCTTGAGGACCGCAAGGTCCGTCTGTGGGTCTGTGCCCACAAGCTCGGCCTTCAGCTTGCCGCCATCGGCGAAGTTGACTTCGATCTCGTCCGCGTCGGTGATGACGTGGTTGTTGGTGACGACGATGCCTTCCTTGGCATCGATGATGAAGCCGGAACCGAGCGACTGAACCTTGCGGCCGCTGCGGTCGTTGTCGCGGCGTTCATTGAAGAAGTCGTCAAAGAATTCCTGGAATGGCGAGCCTTCCGGCAGGSCCGGCTGCGGCGAGCCGGGKGTGCGGCGCGCCGGTCGGCCATTCTGGGTCGTCGAGATGTTGACGACCGCCTCCAGCAGCGGCTCGGCAAGGTCAGCGACCGATGCCGGCCCATGAACCGGCGGCGTCTGCGGCGTGGGCGTGACTTCCTGCGCCCACGCGACTGAAGGTGTCAGGCCCGAAGACGTCCCCAGCATCACCAGCGCGAGCGCTGTGCAGGCAGAACGCTTGGAAAAGAGGGATGCGATCAGCGACGTCTTCATGAGCATTCTACCAGGATCAGGAGTGGGTTGGAGCCCCGGAGGCCTCACCACGGATGATGACAAACAATACGGCACGTTTGCGACCGCGCGGGAACCATTTCCTGTCAATCCCGCGTGACGGTGCGGATTCGACAGCCGAGATCAGCCTCGCACAAGCCACACGATCGCAACGCCAAGCGCCATGGCGAAAAGCCCCGCCACGCGCATTGCCTGTTCTGGCATGGAAAGCACTTCGGCGGCCAGCCTTCTCGCAAGGTTCGGCAGGCCGCCATAGAGCACGCCCTCGATGACGAGGACGAGCCCTATTGCCACTAGGAGATCACTCACTCGGTCGCGCCGGTGGTGATTCCGCCCGTCGGAGCCGGCGTCGCGTTCGGCGCGGTCGCAGGACCGTTGGCCGGCGCGTTGCCGTCAATGCTGCCGAAGTAGCGGAAGAAGTCCGAATCCGGCGAGAGGACCATGGTCGTTCCCGTACCCTCGAGCGCCTTCGCGTAGGCTGCCATCGAGCGGTAGAACTCGAAGAAGCCGGGGTCACGCTGGAAGGCATCGGCGAAGATCGCGTTGCGCTGGGCTTCGCCCTCGCCTCGCAGGATCTCCGACTCCCGGCGCGCATCGGCGACGATCTCGACGACCTCGCGGTCGGCCCGGGCCCGGATACGCTGTGCAGCCTCACGGCCACGGGCACGCAGGCGCTCGGCCTCGGCCAGACGCTCGGCGCGCATGCGCTCATAAGTCTGCTGCGAGACCTCTTGCGTCAGGTCGGTGCGGCGGATGCGGACGTCGACGATCTCGAGACCGAGCGACGTCGCGTCCGGACGCAGCTGGTCGCGAACCTCACGCATCATCGACGAACGCTCTTCCGACAGCGCAGCCTCAAAGCCGCGCAGACCGTAGACGCGGCGCAGGGCAGCGTCGAGGCGGGTACGCAGGCGCTGCTCGGCGAGCGGCACGCTGCCCGAGACGGCCAGACGGAACCGGCGCGGATCGGAAATGCGATAGGCGATGAAGGCGTCCACTTCGTAGAAGCGGCCGCCGGATACCTGCACGCGGATGTCATCGAGGTCGAAGCGCAGGACGCGGTCTTCGATCAGCTGCACATTGTCAGCCTCCATGAAGCCGAAGGGCAGCTTGAAGTAGATGCCGGGCTCAGACTTCACATCGACGATCTCGCCGAAACGCAGGACGATCGCCTGCTGGCGCTCGTTGACCACGTAGATCGACGACCACAGCAGGAAGAGGAGGATGGCGCCGATGACAGCGAAGATTGGAATACGGTTTGCCATCAGTTGTTACCTCCCTGCTGACCGGCGGGGCGCAGTTCAGGCAGCGGCAGGTATGGGATCACGCCCTGCCCGTTGCCCTGCCCGACGATGACCTTGTTCGAGCCCTGGAGAACGTTTTCCATGGTCTCAAGGAACAGGCGGCGGCGTGTCACGTCTGGTGCCTTGGCATATTCTTCGTAGACGGAGACGAAGCGCTGGGCTTCACCTTCGGCTTCCTGCACGACCCGCGTCTTGTAGGCGGCAGCCTCTTCGCGGATCTGCGCGGCCTCACCGCGGGCGCGGCCAAGTTGCTGGTTGGAGTACTGGTTGGCTTCTTCGACGAAGCGGTCCTCGTCCTGCTCGGCGCGCTGAACCTCTTCGAACGCGTCCGCCACTTCGCGCGGCGGTGCCGCGTCCTCGATTGAGATCGCGGTGATGGCAAGGCCGGCCTGGTAGTCGTCGATCGTCGCCTGGATAATCTCGCGGACGTCCTCGGCGATACCCTGGCGGTCATCGCGGAAGATGTCCTGGGCCGGGCGGCGGCCGACAACCTCGCGCATCGCGCTCTCTGCAACCTGGCGCAGCGTGGCATCCGGATCGGAGACGCGGAAGAGGTAGTCCATAGGGTTCGCGACCTGGTAGGCCACGGAGAAGCGGACATCGACGATGTTCTGGTCGCCCGAGAGCATCAGGCCCGAAGCGCCGCCCGCGCGGCTGTCGCCGATGTTGATGAGGCGCTCGGCCACGGTCGCCTTCTCGACAGTTTCGACCGGCCACCAGTGGAAGTGCAGGCCTGGCTCGGACACTTCTTCCTTCGGCTTACCGAAGCGAAGCTCGACGGCCAGCTCATCCGGCTGGACCGTGTAGATCGCCTGGAAGAACCAGAGCACGACCAGCACCAGGCCGATGAGGCCCAGCATCGCCGGGTTCACGCCGCCGCCACCGGGCAGCGCCTGCCTCAGACGGTCCTGGCCGCGGCGAATAATATCTTCAAGATCAGGAGGATTGCCGCCCGGACCACTCGGTCCTCGCGGCCCCTGCCCCCAGGGGCCTCCTCCTCCACCGCTGCCGCCGCCCCAAGGGCCGCCGCCGCCGTTCTGATTGCTCCAGGGCATGAATTTCCTCTTTCTAGGATATCGTGTCGTTGGAAATCGCGACGTGCAGAGGAACTACCCCCCGCGTGTTGCCATTGTATCGCGTTATAGGGATGCGATCAGGTGCTTTCAATGCGAAGCGCCCTCCTTTCGCGCGTGCGCAAGCCTTTGTGCGGCCTTATGCGCCAGGGATTCGCTCATAGATGACGTGGCGCGTCGCGTGGCTGTCGTTCTCGCCGGCAGGATAGTCCTGGCTCGACACGACCTTCCAGACATCGGGGTCAATGTTCGGGAAGAACGTGTCCCCATCGATCGAGGCGAGGACGTGGGTGACGTCGAGCCGGTCGGTGAACGGGAGTGCGTCCACGAAGATCTGACCGCCGCCAATGATGCTCGCACCCTCCGCACCCGACCTTTTGGCCAGCGCGATCGCCTCCTCGAGCGAATGAACGACGTCCGCACCTTCCGCGGCATATTTCGCATCGCGTGTGATGACGATGTTCTGGCGGCCGGGCAGCGGCTTCTTCGGCAGCGACTCCCACGTCTTACGGCCCATCAGGATGGGCTTTCCCATCGTGGTTTGCTTGAAGCGCTTGAGATCGGTCGACAGCCGCCATGGCAGGCCGCCGTCGCGTCCGATTACACCATTCTCCGCGACACCCACCACAATGGTCACGATCATATGCGGATCTCCGTCACTGCTCGATCTTCTTCAGGAGCAGCACATTGATGTCCTGCTGCGGATAAAAGTCCTCGGCCGTCATCTCGAACGTCGTTTCGCCGGTCTTGCGAACGCCGGTCCCGCAGAAGCTGACGAGGTTTTCAGCCGCGCCTTTGTCGATCACCAGCCGGAACTTCTTGATCGGACCTGCCCAGTTGGCGCCGGTGGTCAAGACGTAGGAGATCCAGTTCTCGTAGAAGGGCGCAACCTTGTCCGGGTTTTCCGCCGCGCGGCGCTCGACGCTCTTTAGGAAGGCATCGTCGACGCAATATTTGTCACGATATTCTGTGAGGCTCTCACCGGTCGCCTTGCCGTCCTCCATGAAGGTGACGGCGACCGTGCCGCCTACGCTGGGCTGATAGCGGTGGCGCACGGAAATACGCTCGCCGCGCGGGAACTTTGCCCGCCACCAGTAGGTCGCCCGCAACGACCAGATCGGCACGTCATGCTCCTGCATCCCCTCGCCCGCATCCCAGCTTTCGCGCACCAGCATGCCGCGCGCGAGCCAGTCCTGCTTCACCGCTTCCGTCAGCTTCGCGACGGCCTCGACTGTTGCCTCGGCAAAAGGGTTGAGCGGAACGTTGTGCTGACGCAGCAGCTCGGTCACATCGAGACCGACGGCGTAAGCCTTCCGCTCGAGTTCAGGCTCGAACGGCTTTCCATCGACCTCGACTGTGAAGTGGAACATGTTGTCGGCCTCGCGGTCGGGGATCGCGACATCCGACCACGGGTTACCCTCGATCTCCGGCATCGGGAATGCGACGATGCTTTCGACGTCTGCGCCACCCGTGTTGCGGAAGACGTAGTCGACGCGCACTTCGTCCTCGGAGATGTAAAGGTCCTCGCTCTCCATCTCGACCGCATCGGAGCGGACGAACACCAGTCCGCCGGTCTTGAGTTCGGCCATTGTGTCGTTGGCGCGGGCCGGCGCGGCACCGAGCAGGGATGCGGCGGTCGCCGCGAGCAAATACTTCTTCAAAGTGCCCCTCCCTATCAATTCGCCTGCCGCATCAGACCGCGATCGGCGCCTTGATGCTTGGATCTGCGACATAGTTCTCCAGCGTGAAATCTGAAAACTTGAACGCGAAAAGGTCCGTGACCTCCGGGTTGATCCGCATGTCCGGCAGCGGCTTGGGGGTGCGGGTCAGCTGCTCGCGCGCCTGGTCGAAATGGTTGGAATAAAGATGAGCATCGCCGAGGGTGTGGATGAACTCGCCGGCCTTCAGTCCCGTCACCTGCGCGACCATCATCGTCAGCAGCGCGTAGGAGGCGATATTGAAAGGCACGCCAAGGAAAATGTCCGCCGACCGCTGGTAGAGCTGGCACGACAGCTTGCCGTTGGCGACATGGAACTGGAACAGGCAGTGGCACGGCGGTAGCGCCATGTTGTCGACCTCAGCCGGGTTCCAGGCCGTCACCACCAGGCGGCGCGAGTTCGGATTGGTGCGGATCTGCTCGACGACATTTGCGATCTGGTCGATCGAGCCGCCGTCCGGCGTCGGCCACGAGCGCCACTGCGAGCCGTAGACAGGGCCGAGATCGCCATTCTCGTCGGCCCACTCGTCCCAGATCGTCACGCCGTTGTCGTTGAGGTACCGAATGTTCGTATCGCCGGCGAGGAACCACAACAGTTCATGGATGATCGAGCGCAGGTGCAGCTTCTTCGTCGTCAGGACGGGAAGGCCCTCGCTGAGGTCGAACCGCATCTGGTAGCCGAACACGCCGCGCGTGCCGGTGCCGGTGCGGTCGCCGCGGTCGACGCCATTGTCGAGCACGTGTTGAAGAAGGTCGAGGTACTGCCGCATCGTCCGCCATCCATGAGATTCTGGAGCGATCCTAGCCGATCCGTGCTGACGAGTCTTTCGTCGGAAGCCCCTTGTCAACGGATTGAGCCGTCCACGCACAGCCGGGAGCCCGCTATACGGCCGTCACCCCATAACTGGTCAAAATTGACTTAAATGCGATCGGTTTCGTTCACCATCTGTAGGCGAGACTCATTTACCCAATCGGTCATCCGAACCGGGGAATCTCATGAACTGCGAACTCGATCTCGCACGCTGGCATCTTGCCCGCGCGGCTCAACACTTGGCTGGAGAAGACGAATTCAGGACCAATGCGCGGCTGGCGATCGACCTGCTGATCTCGGGTATCATGACGGTAAAGGCTCCACTGGAAAGTTCTAACGTCATTCCTTTTCCGGGCCCCGCGACGCAGCGCGATGCTGATCCGCAACGGAGCGGAAGGTAAGCAGCCGCCCGAAGGGCGCACTTGACCATGCCCCCTCCTGAACCGACCTCCCAACCCCTCTTCACCGCCCTTTGTAAATCCGCGACGTCACGGCGAAAAATTCCCGCGAACGGCATGAACGGACCCTTCCAATCGCCGACGAGACTACCTATATTCGCGGCGTCGGTTTCGGCCGACTATGGAAATAAACGGGCGGTGTAATAAGCCTATCGGACCCGGGGGCGGTACCCGGCGCCTCCACCAGGAACAGCGGTTCGCCGCTGTTGCTGATGGGGGCGAAACAGGATCGACGAGGGTGTAAAGATCGACCTTTTTCCCGGCATTGTACCACCGTTATCGGGCTACCCTTATAGTTGCCAACGACAACTATGCTGAGGCACGTCTCGCTGCTTAATGCGGCGCGATAGTCTCGAATCAAGCCCTGTGGGATAGCACCTTCAGGCGGGGTTCGGAGGTACCTGGCAACAGAAACCTCCACTTCCCTTCCAGCCTTCAATTTCACGTATCCGCATGTGGTTTGTCTTTGCTGCTATCGCTGCAAAGCGCTATATCCGGTTTACGCAAGCCTCGCGCTTGACTACACCAAGCGGGTTCGATTCACGGAAACCCTACGCCTATGGCTGACGACCACATTCGCTACGACATTCTCGTCCAGGAAGCCCTGCGCGGCGTGATGCGCAAGGTGCTTGGAGAAGTTGCGAAGACGGGGCTGCCTGGCAACCATCACTTCTTCATTACCTTCCTGACCAACGCCCCGGGCGTGCGGATTTCGAGCCGCATCCGCGAGCGCTATCCGGAGCAGATGACCATCGTGCTCCAGTACCAGTACTGGGACCTGAAGGTCACCGAGACCGGGTTCGAGGTGGGCCTCTCCTTCTCCGACATCCCGGAAAAACTGGAAGTGCCGTTTGCCGCCGTGCGCGGCTTCTATGATCCGTCGGTCAACTTCGAGCTGGAGTTCGACGTGCCGGTGCCAACGCCGGTCCAGAACGCGCCGGAAGCACCGGTGGCCACGCTGCAGCCCGCTCCCGCTGCTCCCGCCCCTGCCCGCGAGGCCCCGGTCGCCGAGACGAAGGCACCTTCCGCCGAGGAGCCGAAGGAATCCGGCAAGGGCGCAGACGTCGTCTCCCTCGACGCGTTCCGTAAGAAGTAGCCTTCACATGGGTGAGGTCGTCAACCTTCGCATGGCGCGCAAGCACAAGGCGCGCGGCGAGAAGGAAAAGATCGCCGACCAGAACCGCACCCTGCATGGCCTGACCAAGGCAGAGCGCACGCTCGCGCGGGCCAAGCGCGAGCACGAGATCGCGCGCATCGAAGCGCACCGGCGCGAACGACCAGATCAGTCCGACGAGTCATGAGCACGGTCGAAAAGCGGTCGATCTCGATCCGCGGACACCGGACCAGCTTTTCCCTCGAAAAACCCTTCTTCGACGAACTGTCGCGCATCGCTGCTGAGCGCGGGCTCTCGGTCGCGGCCCTCGTCGCCGAAGTCGATGAAACGCGCCCGAGGGACACGAATCTGTCCTCAGCACTCAGGGTGTTCGTGCTGGAGGAGGTGAAACGCGGAACGCGTTAGCATCCGCGTTCGACGCTGCTTATGCAGCCGCGGACTTCGTCTGTTCAACAGACGAGGGGCGCCCGAACAGATAGCCCTGACCAAAGTCGCACCCCCATTCCGCAAGCTGTCGGGCCTCGCTTAGAGTTTCAACGCCCTCGGCGACAGTGACCAGTCCTAACGCCTTGGCAAGCCCCAGCATTGCCTGAACGATGACACCTTCGTTCGCCTTCGTTCCCAGCCCGGAGACAAAGGACCGATCAATCTTGATCTCATCCACCGGAAGGGACTGAAGGTGAACGAGAGACGCATATCCCGTCCCAAAGTCATCGAGGGAAATTCCGATCCCGCTCTCGCGCAGCTCATTGAGATTTTCGATAACCCTGCTTCCGAGTTCATTCATCAGAACGCGCTCGGTGATTTCGAGCTTGATAGACTTCCTTGGCAGTTTGCGGCTTGCGAGAAGACGCTGCAGGTTGGAAACGAAGTCCTGATTTACGAGGTTCTCCGTAGCGAGGTTGATCGATATCTGCCCGTACGACATTCCCCTTTCCGCCATCGACGCCATGTCATCAATGACCAGGCTGATCATTCGCGTACCGATGGCATCTGCCAGACGGGGGTCGTCCAGCGCATCCATAATGGCCGCAGGTGCCAAAATGCCCTTCTCCGGATGCCCGATACGCAGCAACGCCTCATAGCCCCGGACGCTTTGGTCCTTGAGGTTAACGATGGGCTGATAAAAAGGCACGACCCAGTTCTCTCGCAGCGCTGTGCGGGCGAGATCGAACGCTTCGCTTCGTCGGGAGGCGGCACTGCGGATGCTTGGATCGAACAGCTTCACGATGCCCTTGCCGGCCCCCTTGGCCGCGTAGAGCGCGAGATCTGCGCGCTTGAAGACCTCATCAGGGTTGTCCCCGGGACGGCCGATCGCACATCCGATGCTCGGACGGCATGACCGCGTCTTTTTGTTCGTTTTCAGATACGCTTCGAGCTTGTCTTCAATTTCGCGGGCGCGCGCCAACAGGCAGGACTCGTCACGCACGTGCTCACAGATGATCGCAAACTCGTCGCCGCCCAGACGGGCAACGAACTCATTCTCGTCCTTCAGCCGCTGCAAATAGCGGGCAAACAGGCGGAGTACCGCATCTCCGGTCATGTGCCCGTATCGGTCGTTGACGAGCTTGAAGTCGTCGAGGTCAAGCACCATCAGCGAGATGAAGCCACCGGCGGCTTGCAGGCGGCTGTTCAGTTCCTCAACGAATTTCCGTCGGTTCGGAAGCTCCGTTAGCTCATCATGGAACGCCTGGCGCTTGAGCTTCTCGTTCGCGAGATACTGTTCGTGAATATCCTCAACTGTGCCGTACCACCGTATAATCGCGCCGAGTTCATCCCTTCGAGCTGTTGCCCTGGCACGGATCCAGCGAAATTCCCCGGATCTCAGGCGTATGCGATAGTTCATGTCGTAGGGCTGTCCGGAGGCCAGCGCGCGCTGCCACGTGGCCACCGTGGCTTCGACATCATCGGGGTGCAAAGCTTCCAGCCAACCTTGCCGGAGGGCATCCGCCTGAGCGATGCCGGTTTTCCCAGTCCAGCGGGAGGACACGCTGAGGATGTTTCCATGTCGGTCGGCTGTCCACGGTATCTGCGGATTCTGCTCAACCGTGTGGCGGTAGTGCTCCTCACTCTCCCGTAGAGCCTCAAGGATCCTCGCTCGTTCGATCGCAAGAGTTGCAAGGCCGCGAATTCGAGCAAGCTCCCGCATTTCCGCAGGCGTCGGAGAGCGATTTTCCTGGAAGTAGAAACCGAATGCAGCGATTACCTCACCGCTAGATGCGAAAACCGGCTGAGACCAGCAGGCGCGAAACCCGAGAGGGAGCACCCACCTTCCCCATTCGACCCATAACGGGTCAGTGGCGATATCCGTGGTAATGACATCGCGCCTTTCGAAAGCAGCGGTACCGCACGAACCAACTCCGGTGCCGATCCGGACCCCGCGCAGCATATTGATGAGGGTGCTGGGGAGATTGGGTGCGTTTCCGGTGACGAACTTACCCTCTTCGGCGTCCACCAGTAATATGCTGCAGGTCGCACCGGGTATCTGACGCTCGGCAGCCCGGCAAAGTTCGTTGAGCAGATGCGACAGTTCCGCTCCGGAGATCACCATCTCCAGGATCGCGCCCTGTGTTGCATCCCGAAGTTCCGTCGTGAGCCAGTCGTGGGCGTCTATTGCGCATCCGACCCACTTGCCTCCTCGAACTCGGTGAACCCGCAGGACATGGCGATGGTACATACCATCAGAACAACGGAGACGAATTTCCTCCTGAATGTTGTCCGTGCCGCGCTTGCCCAACGATATCCGGGCGCGAAAAGCCGCCGCGTCAGCCGGATGAATGACATCCAGCCAGCCATGGGCCATCGCCTGTTCCTGGGCAAGCCCTGTGAACGCCGACCAGTGGGAATTCATAAACTCGACGCGCCCTTCATCGTCGCACACCCAGACGAGACCAGGGGCAGCACATGCGAGTGCATCGAAAAGCGACTGATCCCCGCCGACAGGTGAGCAAATCGTATTACGTGGAGAGTCTTCGTCCTGAGGTCGGACCATCAAAGCCGTGTCCACTGATTGAGTATATTAGCGCAATCTTCTTCAAACACATTAAGGTTTCATTGCGCCATATCAAAAGCGACCGGACGCTCTATAATGCGTTTCCGCTACGTAATATCAGACCAGGAGCGTGCTTGAAGAATAGATCTCGCTCACCAGAGGATTTCTCGAAGCCGTGCAGTTCAGCAGGAGCGGAACCACAAACATCCCGGTCCTTGCGCAACGGCGACTACAGATCTTGCTGTGACCAGAGTGTGACCAGCAGCCGCTTCTTCTGTCCGGTGAATTTGCGGATCTGGACCAATCCATTGAAAACTCTGAGGCTTTCAATGGTGGGCGCGACAGGGATTGAACCTGTGACCCCACCCGTGTGAAGGGTGTGCTCTCCCGCTGAGCTACGCGCCCTGCGCCGACCGAACCGGCGAAGTGGGGCGATATAACGAGTGCCCCGTGATCAAGTCAAGCGCGGAAGATGCACCTTCCGCGCTTTCTTCCCCAGGGGTCTTTCAGACACCCGCGGCGCGCAGCGCACCCACCTTGTCGAGCGCCGCGCGAACCTTTTCGTCGCGACTGTAAACGTCGTTGAAGTAGCGGACCTCGCCGGATTCATCCGGCCATGCGGTGAAATAGGAGACGTAGACCGGCACCTTCACCTTGAGCGTCTCGCGGCCGTGCGGCGCCTGCAGGCGCTTTGCCACCTGTTCCTTGTCCCACCCGAGCACGGCGGCGGCCATCGCCCTCGGATCGGACAGGCGGATGCAGCCGTTCGACAGCGCGCGATTCTCGCGGGCGAAGAGGTGCTTTTCCGGCGTGTCGTGCATGTAGATGGCGTGCGGGTTTGGGAACATGATCTTCATTTCGCCGAGCGCGTTGTTGGCGCCCGGACGCTGGCGCACGTCGAACGGGATGTTGGCACCGTAGGCCGACCAGTCGATCGCGGTCGAGGAAACAACGCGGCCGTTGCGGTCGACGACCTCGTAGCCATTGCGGTCGAAATAGCTCGGGTCCTTGAGGACGCGCGGCAGGTAGGTGTTGACCAGGATCGAGCGCGGCATGCCCCAGTAGGGGTGGAACTCGACGTAGCTGATCTCGTTCTGGAAGAAGAAGGTCTGCGTCTCGATGCGGCCGACGACCGTGCGCATCGACAGCTTCTGCTTGCCGTCCTCGACGTAGTACGCCTCGAAGGCAGGCGTGTTGATGAAGACGTAGCGGTCGGTGAAGTCGGACGGGAGCCAGCGGATCTGCTCCATCGCGATCCTCACCTTCTCGATCGACGAAGTCTTCGATTCGCCGGCGATCGCGAGCACCGTACGCGGACCGATCACCCCGTCGTCGCCGATGCCGACCATACGCTGGGCGGCCTTGATGACGGGAACCAGCTCCTGCGCATAGGTGTCGCTGCCGAGATGGCGCGTCAGGACGTCGCCGTGCTCAAGCCGAAACGTCTCGTCGGCACGTCGGCTGATCAGCGTCAGGATTTTTGCGAATTCCGGATTGGTTTGGCCGGGCTTCACCACCGTCTTCGGGTCAACGATGATGTCGTTCTCGGCGCTTTCGCGCAGGCGGACAAGCTCCGCGCGCAGCGCCTTGTAATAGGCGTTTTGCGGGTGCAGCCCATCGAGGAACGCGGCGACATCCGTGCTGGCGCGCATATCGCGCAGGAGTTTTACGCCGTCGAACTCCTTCGGCTTGAAGTCGTGGTAGCCGGAGATGCGGTTCGGGTCGATCCGGCCATTGCGGGCATCGCGCGCATAGCGCAGCACGCGGGCCGACAGCTCCATCTCGAAGGCGGTCAAAGCGCCCTCACCCGCGTCCGATCCCGGCACCGTTACGGCATAGTCGTGCGGGTCGAGACCCTCCTGGTCAGCCTGCGACAGCGTCTTCAGGACGGCCTGCGCCTTTTGGGTGATCGCGCCGTCGGCAACCCAGATGAAGCTCGGCTCCTGGCTGTAATACGCAACCAGCGCCTCGGCGACGTTCTTTTCCGCCAGCAGCGCAAAGTCCTGCAGGCTGCGGATTTGCTCTTCGGTCAGCGGCTGAGCGGCAGGTGCCTCTGCCTGGACAGTGATTTCGGTCTGGGTTTCGGTGGACGGCGGTGTCGATGCAGCGTCGGAGGCCGACTCAGGCGACGCAGCCGGGCTCGCAGCGCCTTCTGGCTGGCTTGAGACCTCGGTTGCCTTGGCGTCCTCCAGCACTTCCTCGATCCGGTCCTCGATGGTGCCGACGGTGGTGTGGTCGATGCCGGGCGCCGAAAGTGATGCACCGTCGCGCTGGCGCTGCGGCACGATCGCCGAGAAGTCGACCCGGACCAGCGGGTCCGTCTTGTAGGTGTAGTACTGTGGGCCGGCGACCTTCGGCGGCGTCACCACCTTCTTCGGCTGCTCGGCGGGAACCATGACGGCCGGTGGCTGTTGGGGCGCATGGCGCGGCCGGTCACGGAACAGCATGTCGAACAGCGTCTGCGCCGAAGCCGGTGCCGTGCAGGTAGCGAATGCGGTCAGCGTGGCCGCGGTCGAAAGCGCCAGCAACCTGGCGTAGCGAGTGGTCGTCATAAATATTCTACCTGCGCGAGTTCCCCGAACATGTCCCGACTATAGTGATTCAGCCTGAATCCGTTAAGTCGCGCCGGCGAATGCGGTCACACGGAGCGTCGTGTGCGGCCTTTGGGCCACAGGCACAACCCGACGCAGGGTCATGCGGCATTCAACCGCCTTCCAACGCTGCGGAATGAGTCGAATCCCCTTTTTACTTTTCAGGACAATGGTCTAAGAGGCTGCCATCGACGAACCTTACTCGGGACGCATAGCCATGGCCAATCCGGCAGCAGCCAATCTCTTCCCTCTTGCTTCCGACGATACTCCTTACCGCAAACTGACTTCCGACTACGTCTCCGTGGATACCTTCCGCGGCCAGGAAGTCCTGACGGTGGAGCCGGAAGCGCTGCGCCTGCTATCCGAAACCGCGTTTTCCGACATCAACCACCTGCTGCGTCCCAGCCACCTGAAGCAGCTCGCCTCGATCCTCGAGGATCCGGAGGCAACCGACAACGACCGCTTCGTGGCCTATGACCTCCTGAAGAACGCGAATATCGCCGCTGGCGGCGTGCTGCCCATGTGCCAGGACACCGGCACGGCGATCATCATGGGCAAGAAGGGCCGCCGCGTCTGGACCGAGGGCGGCGACGACGCCTGGCTCGGCCAGGGGGTGCTGGACGCCTACAACCGCAAGAACCTGCGCTACTCGCAGCTCGCGCCGCTTTCGATGTTCGAGGAGCAGAACACCAAGAACAACCTGCCGGCGCAGATCGACATCTACGAAGAGGGCGAGGACGCCTACAAGTTCCTGTTCGTCGCCAAGGGCGGCGGCTCGGCCAACAAGACCTTCCTCTACCAGGGGACGCCGTCGCTGCTGACGCACGACCGCATGATCGACTTCCTGAAGGAAAAGATCCTGACCCTCGGCACGGCGGCCTGCCCGCCCTATCACCTCGCCATCGTCATCGGCGGCACCTCGGCCGAGATGAACCTCAAGACCGTGAAGCTCGCCTCGACCCGTTATCTCGACGGCTTGCCCACCCAGGGCAGCCCGGAAGGCCACGCCTTCCGCGACGTCGAGATGGAAGCCGAGATCCACAAGCTGACGCAGCAAATGGGCGTCGGCGCCCAGTTCGGCGGCAAGTACTTCTGCCATGACGTCCGCGTCATCCGCCTGCCGCGCCACGGCGCATCGCTGCCGATCGGCCTCGGCGTCTCGTGCTCGGCCGACCGCCAGGCCAAGGGCAAGATCACTCGCGACGGCGTGTTCATCGAGGAGCTGGAGACCAACCCGGCGCGCTTCATGCCCGACATCGACGATGAGAAACTGACCTCGCATGTCGTACGCATCGACCTCAACCAGCCGATGGAGCAGATTCTCAAGACGCTGTCGCAACACCCGGTAAAGACGCGTCTTTCGCTCACGGGCCCGATCATCGTGGCACGCGACCTCGCGCACGCGAAGATCCGCGAGCGCCTTGAGCGCGGCGAGCCGATGCCGGACTACTTCAAGAACCACCCGATCTACTATGCCGGCCCGGCGAAGACCCCGGCTGGCTATGCTTCGGGTTCGTTCGGCCCGACGACTGCCGGCCGCATGGACTCCTATGTCGACCAGTTCCAGTCGTTCGGTGGCTCGATGGTCATGCTCGCCAAGGGCAACCGCTCACGCCAGGTGCGCGAGGCCTGCGCCAAGCATGGCGGGTTCTACCTCGGCTCGATCGGCGGTCCGGCCGCGCGTCTCGCGCAGGATTGCATCAAGAAGGTAGAGGTGGTCGAATATCCGGAACTCGGCATGGAGGCGATCTGGCGCATCGAGGTCGAGGACTTCCCCGCCTTCATCGTCATCGACGACAAGGGCAACGACTTCTTCAAGGAACTCAACCTCGGCTAGGAGATCTGCGGCATGGCGATGAGGAAAGGCTACAAGCAACTACTCGAAGAAGCCAATGCCGCGATCAGCGCTGTAACGCCCGAAGAGGCGCATCGTCTGGCGCAGTCGGACGATGTCGTCCTGGTGGACATTCGCGATCCGCGCGAGCTGGATCGCGAGGGCCGCGTACCCGGAGCATTCCACGCGCCCCGTGGGATGCTCGAATTCTGGATCGATCCGGAAAGCCCCTATCACAAGCCGATCTTCGCCAGCGGCAAGACCTTCATCTTCTTCTGCGCTGGCGGGCTGCGCTCAGCGCTTGCCACCAAGACCGCGCAAGACATGGGGCTTGAACCCGTCATGCATATCGAGGGTGGTTTTGGCGCCTGGAAGAAGGCGGAGCTTCCGGTCGACACGGCCCCGCGCGAGCGGGCATGAGCGAAACCGGCGCCCTCCCTTGGGACAATCCGCGCTTCCGCAACTGGATTGCGCTGGTGCGGGCGGAAAAAGCGGTTGTGCGTGCGCTTACCCGCGAGCTTGCGGCGCTCGACCTCAAGGTCGGCCAGCTCGACGTGATGATGAACATCTTTCGTCACCCCGGCATGTCGCAGCACGAAGTGGCGCGAAAGCTGCTCGTCGGCCGCTCGAACATCACCATGCTGGTACCGCAGCTCGAGACGCAAGGGCTGGTCCGGCGCGAGGGCGACCCTAAAGACAAGCGCATCATCCGCCTCTACCTGACCGACACAGGCACCCAGAAGCTGATGGAGGCGTTAAAGGTCTACACGCAGCTGCTCGACAAGGTGATGGCGCAGTCAACGCCTGCCCAGTGCGATGCGCTCGGCGATCAGATGCGGCGAATCGAGCAGATGCTGGATACCGGCGAAGACTGATCAGCCCTGCGAACGCAGCAGCACCGTCGCCACGTCGTCATTGGCCGCGTCGCGCATCTCGGCAAGGCTCCGATTATCGAGCACCATTGCGACGGCCTGCCGAACCTCCAGCATCACATGCCGGACCTGGCAGGTAGCCTCGTCGCAATCCTCACAGCGCTGGTAGCCGGTCTGGCTGGCGCAGGGAATCGGAGCCAGCGGGCCATCCAGCACGCGGATGACATGACCGACCTTGATCTCGGAAGCTGGCTTGGCGAGCCGGTAGCCGCCATCCTTGCCCTTGCGGCTATGGACGAAGCCGGCGTTGCGCAGCTCGCCCAAAATCGCGTCCAAAAACTTCTTCGGGATGTTGTTGGCGATTGCGATCTCGCTGACGAACTCGAACTGACCAGGCGGCAGATGCGCCAAGTGCATTAATGCCTTCAGCCCGTATTTGCCCTTTCTGGTGAGCATCGCTCGCGCCCTGCAGACAGTCGGCCCCGCCGACTGGTTGTGGCGGCTGCCGAGTATTTCCCGAGCCGCACCCGTTGCTTGTCTGATAGGCCCGGCGCCTCTCACATACAACAGCAAATGCGACAGAATTGCGCGTTTGCCTTATGGATATGCGGACCCGCGGCAGCTGGCCTACTTGCCGGTTGGCTGCGAAGACATCTGTCCCCTTTTGCTCGGTCTTGGCTGAGCCGGGAAACCGATGATCGTCGCGCTCCTCCGGGGCGCACGATACTCGGCAGCAAGGAGCGCATCTATGAGGATATCAAGAGCCTGACGCGTTCTTTCGCTCAGTTCATCGTTCCCACCGAGCAGGCGATAGGCTTCCTCCAAATGGCGGCGTACGGCCGGAAAGGTCGTGGTCACAGGCATCTCTCCATGTCGCCCCCCATGTGCGACGGGTTTGCGCCCGCAACCGTTTCCATAGGTAAAACGGGAAAGCCCGCATTTTAATGATCGGGTGGCGGTCCACATATGTGGTTTACGCACATGATGAATCACGTGTCGCACCGGCAGGTGCCGTAGCCTTCGAAACCGGCTATGAACTGTCAGGCGTGCAGAGTTTTTGAGGAGGCAGCGGAATGTTGCGACGGACGGATTTCTACATTGACGGCAAGTGGGTCCCGCCGGTGAAGCCGTGGGAATTCGAAGTCATCAATCCCGCCGACGAGCAGCCCTACGCGATCATTTCGCTCGGTTCCGAAGCGGATGTCGACATCGCGGTCGAAGCAGCGCGTCGCGCCTTCCCTGCCTGGGCGGCAACGCCGCACGAGGAGCGAGTCGCCCGGGTCGAGAGGCTACTAGAGATCTACAAGCGTCGCGCGCAGGAAATGGCCAAGGCGATTTCCGAGGAAATGGGCGCCCCGATTCGCCTCGCGATCGAGGAGCAAGCGGCTGCGGGCAGCTACCACATCCGCAACTTCATCTACGCTCTCAAAAGCTTCCAGTTCGAGTATCCACTGAACGACCGATTCCAGGATGAGCGGATCATCCGCGAGCCGATCGGCGTCTGCGGCCTGATTACGCCGTGGAACTGGCCGATGAACCAAGTGGCGCTGAAAGTGGCGCCGGCCGTCGGCGTCGGCTGCACGGTCGTGCTGAAGCCCTCCGAAATCGCGCCGATTTCCTCGATCATCTTCGCCGAGATGATGGACGAGGCTGGCTTCCCCGCCGGCGTGTTCAACATGGTCAACGGCGACGGCCCGACCGTCGGCGAGGCCATGTCGCGCCATCCGGGCATCGACATGATGTCGTTCACTGGCTCAACCCGCGCCGGCGTCGCCGTCACAAAGGCCGCGGCCGACACAGTGAAGCGCGTTGCGCTCGAACTTGGCGGCAAGTCGCCAAATCTCGTCTTTGCCGACACGGATGTCGAAGATGCAGTGGTGCGCGGTCTCAACCACTGCTTCGAGAACACCGGCCAGTCCTGCAACGCGCCGACCCGCATGCTGGTCGAGCGTCCAGTCTACGATCAGGCTGTCGAAGTCGCCGCACGTCACGCCGCGAAGGTGCGCGTCGGCAACCCGGCCGAGGATGGCGACCACATCGGTCCGCTGGTTTCACAGACCCAGTTCGACAAGGTCCAGCGCCTGTTCGAAATTGCGATAAAGGAAGGCGCGCGACTCGTCGCCGGCGGTCCGGGCCGCCCGGAAGGTTTCAATCGCGGCTACTATGTCCGGCCAACCGTCTTTGCCGACGTGACCAACGACATGACGATCGCCCGGGAGGAAGTGTTCGGGCCGGTGCTGGCGATGATTCCCTTCGAGACCGAGGAAGAGGCGATCGCCATCGCCAACGACACGCCCTACGGCCTGTCGAGCTACATCCAGACCGGCGATCCGGAGCGTGCGCGCCGCGTTGCCCGCCAGCTGCGCAGCGGCATGGTCAATCTCAATGGCAAGTCGAATGCTCCCGGCAGCCCCTTCGGCGGCTACAAGCAGTCGGGCATCGGCCGCGAAGGCGGTGTCTTTGGCCTCGAGGAGTTTTTGGAGATCAAGGCAGTGTCGGGCTGGCCGGCGTAAGCACGGCAGCCTTGCACCCGCACCCCTTGAACCCGAGCGCCTTCGGTGCGAAATGAAGGGCTGGTAAATTTCTAGGATGGCAGCGGCCAAATGGTCACTTATCTCGATGCGGAGACGGCACCGCTTCGCAATACCGGTCAGATCCGTCTCTACAACGCGGAAGCCTTTGAAGGCATGCGCAAGGCCTGCCAGGTTACCGCGCGCTGCCTCGACGAACTCGTCTCATTCGTGAAACCCGGCGTAACGACGCTAGAGATCGACCGTTTCGTGTTCGAGTTCGGCATGGACAACGGCGCTCTCCCGGCCACGCTGAACTACCGCGGCTATACGCGCTCGGTGTGCACCTCGATCAACCACGTCGTCTGCCACGGCATTCCGGACGACAAGCCGCTGCGCGAGGGTGACATCGTCAACATCGACGTCACCTACATCGTTGATGGCTGGCATGGCGATTCCAGCCGCATGTACCCGGTCGGCCAGATCAAGCGTGCTGCGGAACGCCTGCTCGAAGTCACACACGAATGCCTCATGCGCGGTATTGCTGCCGTGAAGCCCGGCGCACGCACCGGCGCGATCGGGGCGGCGATCCAGGCCTACGCCGAGGCCGAGCGCTGCTCGGTGGTTCGCGACTTCTGCGGCCACGGCGTCGGCCGGCTGTTCCACGATGCGCCGAACATCCTGCACTACGGCCACGCCAATGAAGGCGTCGAGATGCGCCCAGGCATGATCTTCACGATCGAGCCGATGATCAATCTCGGCAAGCCGCATGTGAAGGTGCTGTCGGACGGCTGGACGGCTGTCACCCGCGACCGTTCGCTTACCGCGCAGTATGAGCACGCGGTGGGTGTCACCGAGACTGGCTGCGAGGTCTTTACCCTCTCCCCGGCGGGCCTGTTTGCCCCCGGCATCACAACCGGGAAGTGACATGACGGGCGGGGAAGAAGACGAACGCGGCTTCTTCTCCGAGTTCCCGGTTGCCATGCCGCAACCGCCACTTCCGGTGCACAACAAGAAGGCGGACAAGCCACACTATCTCGGCCATCGCGATCGCCTCCGAAACCGTTTCCTTGAAAACGGGGCCACCACCCTCGCCGACTATGAGCTCCTCGAGCTCCTGCTCTTCCGCTCGATCCCGCGCGCCGACACCAAGGGAATAGCCAAGGCGCTGATTAACCGCTTCGGCTCCTTTGCGGAGGTCTTGGGCGCACCGCCGCACCTGCTGCGCGAAGTGCGCGGCGTAGGCGACAGCGTCGCGCTGGACATCAAGGTGATCGCCGAAGCCGCGCGCCGCATGACGCGTGGCGAGATCGCAAAGCGCCCCCTACTCGGCACCTGGCAGCAGGTTCTCGACTATTGCCGCACGGCAATGGCGTTCCAGGAACGCGAGACGTTCCGCATCCTCTTTCTCGACAAGAAGAACGTGCTGATCGCCGACGAAGTGCAGCAAGTCGGCACGGTCGACCACACGCCCGCCTATCCGCGCGAGGTGGCTCGCCGCGCGCTGGAACTGTCGGCGACCGCCATCATCCTCGTCCATAATCATCCCTCCGGCGATCCGACGCCCTCGCGCGCCGATATCGAGATGACGAAGCTCATCATCGAGGCCGCGCGGCCGCTGAACATCGTCGTCCATGACCACATCATTATCGGCAAGCACGGCCATGCGAGCCTGAAGGGCTTGCAGCTGATATGACCAGCGGCTCCTCGGAACTCCACGCAAACAAAAAGGCCGCCCGGAGGCGGCCTTTTCGATTCCTTGCCAGGAGCGCTTACTCGGCAGCGTCGTCCTTGGCAGCCTTCTTCTTCGGAGCGGCCTTCTTCTTGACCTCGCCCTCGCCTGCCTCATCGGCAGCCTTGGCCTTCGAAGCAGCCTTCTTGGCCGGCTTCTTCTCTTCCTTGGCCTCGCCCTCGCCTTCCTCGTCATCAGCGAGCAGCTCGTCCTTCGAGACCTTCTTGTCGTCGACGGAGATGACGGTCAGCAGGTGGTCGACAACCTTCTCCTCGAACAGCGGCGCGCGGATGCTTGCGAGCGCGTTCGGGTTGCTGCGGTAGAACTCGTAGACCTGCTGCTGCTGGCTCGCCGGGACGCGGCGGATCTGGTCGAACAGGGCGCGCTGCAGCTCCTCGTCGGTGACCTGGACGCCGGCCTTCTCGCCGATGTCGGCCAGGACCAGGCCGAGGCGGACGCGGCGCTCTGCAAGGCGCTGGTACTCGTTGCGAGCCTCGATCTCGGTGGTGCCTTCGTCAGCGAAGGTGCGGCCAGCGCGAGCGAGGTCGTTGTTGACCTGGGCCCAGATGTTGTTGAACTCAGCGTCGACCAGCTTCGACGGAGCCTCGAACTTGTAGGCCTCATCCAGCGCGTCGAGCAGCTGGCGCTTGGCCTTCTGGCGGGTAACCGCGCCGTACTGGCTCTCGATCTGGCCCTTCACGACTTCGCGGAGCTTCTCGAGGCTCTCAAGACCGAGCTGCTTGGCGACTTCGTCGTTCAGCTCGAGCTCGGCCGGCTTGGCGACAGCCTTCACCTTGATGTCGAAAGTGGCTTCCTTGCCAGCGAGATGAGCGGCCGGGTACTGCTCAGGGAAGGTGACAGTGATGACCTTCTCTTCGCCGGCCTTGAGGCCGACCAGCTGGTCCTCGAAGCCCGGGATGAACTGGTTGGAGCCAAGGACGAGATCGGCATCCTCGGCAGCGCCGCCCTCGAAGGCCTCGCCGTCGATCTTGCCGAGGTAGTCGAAGGTGACCTTGTCACCCTGCTCGGCCTTGCCCTTCTTCTCCTCGTAGGTGCGCGCGGAATTCGCGACCTGTTCAACGTGCTCGTTAACTTCCTCTTCCGGAACGTCGTAGACGAGGCGGGTGATCTTGAGCGTGGACAGGTCCTTCTGCTCGATCTCCGGCAGAACCTCGTACTCGAGCGAGAACTCGAAATCGGCAGCGCCGGCGAGGATCTTCTCGGCCTCGGCCTCATCCTCGGTCATGATGACTTCCGGCTGCATCGCAGCCTTCTCACCGCGCTCCTCCAGGATCGAGCGGGTCGAGTTGTTGAGGATCTCGTTGACGACCTCCGCCATGAACGACTTGCCGTACATCTTGCGCAGGTGCTGGATCGGCACCTTTCCGGGACGGAAGCCGTTGATGCGTGCCTTATCCTTAGCCGCGAAAAGCCGC
The DNA here is from genome assembly GCF_007829415.1 of Aminobacter sp. J44. Classification (NCBI taxonomy): domain Bacteria; kingdom Pseudomonadati; phylum Pseudomonadota; class Alphaproteobacteria; order Hyphomicrobiales; family Phyllobacteriaceae; genus Aminobacter; species Aminobacter sp. J44. Next base: position 103,367 of record NZ_VLJG01000067.1, read on the forward strand.
TCAGTGAGCTTGGCTTCCAGGTCGGAGGCTGGGACGATCACCTTGATCTGGCGCTTCAGCCCCGTGTTGAGCGTTTCGGTAACCTGCATCTCAAAACCTTTGTCTTCGTCTAGCCGCCGGGTCCGGCGGCTCGCCGTTCAGCGTGCGGGAATAGCGTGCCGGGGAACGGGATGGTAGGGAAATTTTTGCCGGCCAACTTGTTGGAGGGCCTGCTTAATTCCGTCACTGACCAGCCTGTACCCGGATTGGCGCCGCGTTCAGGCAGCACAAATCGCGCCCCTATATAGCCAGTTTTAGGGCAAACGCCAGCGTTTCTGGCCAAATTGCTTTACAGAAGGGCGAATTCCGCAGCCTGTGCGCTTTTGAGGACTTTTCGCCCACCGCTTCGGTTGCTTGCACCTGCTCAGCGGCCAGTCGGCCAGGCACCGCGACGGCGAGGAACTCCCGCTTCAGGTCTAACCTGCTTGCATCTGGGTAGCCGCAATTGGCCACTTGCGAGTGCCGGCATTATATCATAGTGACAGCGCCGTTGCGGGTGTGGCGAAATTGGTAGACGCACCAGATTTAGGTAGCGATAGATAGCCCATCCATCCACGGATAGTTGATTGAAAACAGCTGCGGATTATCCCGAAAATCCGCGGCTTTTCTTAACTCAACAGCTATCCACTCATGGATATATTATCGGCAATACGATGTGGTGCGCGCCACATGATGTGGCGTGGCAGTCCCTCAGTTCTGATGGAAGTGGCGGAGATCATTGACGCCACAAACGCCACACGCGCCACATGCCGGGAGAGGCCCTCGGCCTCGGGGTGGATGGATTACCCCCCACAATAAGACGCACCGACCGTGCGCCAATTACCCCCCGCAATAGGACACCCCCCGGATGCCCTCCCCCTAGGTTTCACCCCTAGGTTTTCACCTATGGTTATCCCCATAGGACCACCTCTGGTTCGTCCGTGGTGTTCCCGTTGCCGGGGTCTTTCAGGAGACCTCGAAGATGGAAAACCTCACCGACATCACCTTCATCGCAGCCCATGGCATCAAGCCGTCTGAGCACCCCATGTGGGAGCAGCAGCTTGAGCTTGAGGCTGAGATGCGTTCGGCTGGTATTGCCCGTTTCCGTGCCGCTCTTGAGGCGGCGAGGGAGAAGCAGCGGATGACGCAGACCACCTCTGTTCGTCGTCTGATGATCCATGCCCATGCCAAGACGGTCGAGGCGTACAATGCCTTCCTTGCCGAGGCGGCGTCCTCGAAGGCTGGTCGTCGCCATGTGGCCGCAACCTATCTGGCCGAGGCTGACCCGGATGTGGCCTGCCACCTCGCCATCCGTGCCCTGCTGGACACCGTGTCGCAGCAGATGAAGCTCGCCAATGCAGCTTCCCGTATCGCTACCCTCATCGAGGATGAGCTTCACTTCAACGCCTTCCGCGAGCAGAACGAGGGAGCCTACAACTGGTCGAAGAAGGCCATCCTCGAACGGTCTCAGAACCGCAACTACCAGCGCCGGGTGATGAACAAGCTCGCCCGCAACCGGCAGATCGTTTGGGAGGACTGGTCGGACGAGATCAAGGTCCGAGTCGGCACGAAGATGATCGAGCTGGTCATCGAGGCCACCGGCATGTTCGAGCTTCGCCGCATGACGGACGGAAAGAACTTCACCAACGTCTACGTGGTGGCGACTCAGGAGACCCTCGAATGGATCAAGACGGAGGACGCCCGACTGGAGCCGATGTCTCCGATCTACCTCCCCTGCCTGATGCCGCCTCGCCCGTGGACCTCGCCGGTCAGCGGAGGCTACTGGTCGGGCCGGGTGCGGAACCTCCGGCTGGTCAAAACACACAACCGGGCATACCTCGAAGACTTGGAGAACGCCGACATGCAGACGGTCTACGATGCCGTCAATGCGATGCAGAACACCGCGTGGCAGATCAACCGCCCGGTGTACGAAGTCATGCGTACTTTGTGGGACAATCAATCCACCCTCGGAAACCTTCCCATGAGCGAAGACGAGCCGCTCCCGGAGGCTCCCCTCTGGCTGGAGCCGGGGATGACCAAGGAAGACATGACCCCTGACCAGCTGGAGCAGTTCATGCGCTGGAAGGCGGAGCGCGCAGCGATCTACGAGGCGAACGCCAAGGCGGTCTCGAAGCGCCTCCAGTTCTCCCGGATGCTTTGGGTGGCCGAGCGGTTCAAGGACGCGGAAGAGTTCTACTTCCCGTACCAGCTGGACTTCCGTGGCCGCGTCTACGCTGTCCCGCTGTTCCTCAACCCGCAGGGCAACGATGCCGCCCGTGGTCTCCTGACGTTCGCCAACACCGTACCGATCAGCGATCAGGAGGGAGCTGACTGGCTGGCTATCCATGGCGCTGGCATGTGGGGCGTGGACAAGGCCATCACCGGGGACATCAAGATCGGTGGTGGTAGGGTAGGCAAGATCAGCTACCAGATCGTCCCGTATGCCCCGACCGTTCAGGTGGGCGCATCGGTGACGGCCTACACCCGCGTCAGGTCTAACGGCCCCTCATACACTATCCCGATGGAGTTCGGTTCCGGTGAAGGCTCCAACATCATTGCCTTCTGGAGCAACACCACCGGGAACGCAGCATCGACCCTCGCGGTTGGAGGTACGCCGGTCACGTTCCTCGCGGGCAACTCGCCCCTCGTGTCGGGAAGCGTCTACAACTGCTACTGGCTCTGCCACGTCGCCGGGAAGCAGGGAGTGCAGAACGTCACATGCAATGCGGCGTCGTCCTTCGCCTCCAACTGCATCAACATCGCCGTGTGGCGGGTGACGAACCTCCAATCCGTTACCCCCACTCAGGCATACGCGACGCAGGCAGGGTGGCCTCACTCCTTCAACATGACCGCCGAGTCCGGTGGAGCCATCTTCGGGGTGGCCTCATCGGGCCGCGCTTTGGACGGAGTGACCAACTCTTGGGGCGGTATGGAGTACGTGCAGGGCTTCGGTGGCGGTAACAACGGCTACTTCCCCGCCATCTTCGGGCACCGCCACATGCCGGATGGTGGCACCGTCACACTGTCTGTCTCGGCCAACAACGTCTACTTCCCCGTCTGCGCTGCCATCGCATTGAGATAACCAATGAACGACGAAATCCTCATCGCCCTTGGCCGGGTGGAGGGTAAGGTGGACACCATCGGTTCCACCCTCGGAAGCCACTTGGCCCGCATCGAGCGACTGGAAGACCGTCAGACGGCCACGGAGAACGTGGTCTCCGGTCTCGTCGCGAAGAGCAACTCGAACGTCAACTGGATCACCCAACTCCTTACGGCCTTCGGCGTCCTAGTGGCGCTGGGGGCCGCCCTCTATGAAAGGCTGCCGATATGAGCAACCTGAACAAAGTCCTCGAACAGCTTCACACGGAACTCGCGGAGACCCTTCTCGCGAAGATCAGGAGCGGAGAGGCCACGGCCTCCGACCTCAGTGTCGCCCGCCAGTTCCTCAAGGACAACGGCATCGACGGTGCCCGGAAGCCTAACAGCCCCATCGACAACCTCGCGAAGGAAATCCCCTTCACCGAGATCGATGATCTGGATGAACGGGCTGGCTACCTTCCCAACTAATTAGCCCCGCAGCGGCGCACAGAAGCTCGCCTACGGCTATCCACGGGTGGATGGGTGTATACCCTCCGCCCATTTTTTTCGCGCCCTGCGGGCCTCCTAGAGGCCGAAATGAGCAACGGTAATCTAAAGACCACGACCTCCCTCTCACCCATCCTCTCCGACTTCCGCAACTTCCTCTACCTCGTCTGGAAACACCTCAACCTCCCGGAGCCTACGGCGGTCCAGTACGACATCGCCGTCTACCTCCAGAAGGGACCGAAGCGTTGCGTCATCGAGGCGTTCCGAGGCGTGGGTAAAAGCTGGGTCACGTCAGCCTTCGTCTGCTGGCTCCTGCTGAACAACCCCCAACTGAACATCCTCGTCGTCTCTGCATCGAAGGACCGCGCTGACGCCTTCTCGACCTTCACCAAGCGCCTCATCGCGGAGATGGACATTCTGGCCCACCTCAAGCCGGGAAAGGGTCAGCGTGACTCGAACATCGCCTTCGACGTTGGCCCTGCCCGAGCCTCTCACTCGCCCTCGGTGAAGTCGGTGGGCATTGGGTGGAACACATGAGCCGGGACACCCTCCGCGCCCATGAGGAACACCTCGAAGAGCTTCGGGAGAAGGAGTTCCAGAAGTTCATCGAAGACTTCCACCGGCAGTTCGGGGAGGAGCCGAAGGAGGACAGCTGGATTTATGACTAGTTGTCGTATAGAAAGACCATCCCCTCGGTCATTACATTACGGACTAGCTCTTATCTCCGTTAGAGCTACCCGTTGGAGGTTAGCTTAGTCCCCAACCCGAGCCGCCTCTCGATGGCCGAGGGACCTTTCCGACAGCGAAAAATTCGATAGGGAACCCTTCTGGGGTTTCTAGATTACTTCCCGTGTGTGCTGTAAAGCACCCGCCCTCGGTCATCTATGGGATGGGCCTAGCTTCACCCCTGAGCTACTCGTGGATGACCGAGTCCCCACCCCCAACATCTGGTAGGTAAGAACGCATCCAAGCCCCTAGGATTGGTATGTCAATTACCCCCCACAATAGGAGGGGACCCCCCTATGCCCCCCATGGGTGAACCTATAGTTATATCTCTCTTAGGTTCTCCTAATGATACAGACTAGGATTTCCTCATGAGGGTCTTAGGTTAGACCGAGGTTATTGCCTGTCATCATCATCCCTCCTATCATTCCCCCATCCCCAACCCTGATAGTAACCGTCCGGTGAGGACCGCGGTTATGGCGGCGTGATCAGTTATCGGGTTTCGGCGGGGCTTTGTTGATCAATCGCGCCTTGGCTGGGTTTCGTCGGTTCGCGATGCGCAAGAGCGCGTATTTGATCGGGAGTTCGTCGATGGTGTCGGGATCGTAGTCGTCGGCCCATTCGGTTGCGTCGGCATGGTTGGGGTGGTCGGGGTCGGCCAGCGCGTCGAGCATGTCGTAGAAGCCTGGAATGCCACCGCAATCCTCGGGTGGGGCGTTCCTCTCGCCGCCGAGATAGCGCGGATAGGAGGTCTCGGGATGGCCGGCCCTGACGCCGGTCACGGTGAGCCGAAGCTCCCAGCTGTCGCCGAAGTCGTAGAGGTAGTCGATCGTCGTCCTGCGCGGCTTGAGCACATCGCGCAGGCGCACTTTGGCGGCGTCCTTGCGCGGCGCCGTTCCCCAGTCCTCGTCCATCGGCAGGCCGTATCTCTGCTTGCCGATGGTGAACTCCCACAGATGGTAGTCGAACCAGCCCATCACGGCCTGGATGATGTCGTGCAGCACCTTCAGCGTGATCGAGGTCAGCACCTCGACCTCGCGCCAGATCAGGGGATCGGTGTCGCGCAGTTCGACGCGGACCGTGGCGATCTCGTTGAGGCTGTCGGATGCGGCGATCTTCGGGGACGGGCTCATGCGGCCAGTCTTGCAGATTGCGCCTTCCAGTTCCACGGCAGGAGATCGGCCAGGCGGCCCTGCGGCGTGTCGGCGATGCGGGCGAGCACGTCGGCCAGCCAGGCCTGCGGGTCGACGTCGTTGAGCTTGGCGGTTGCGATCAGCGTGTACATGATCGCCGCGCGATCGGCGCCGCGGTCCGACCCGGCGAAGAGCCAGGACTTCCTGCCCAGTGCCAGACCGCGCAGCGCCCGTTCGGCCGCATTGTTCGTGAGGCAGACGCGCCCGTCCTGGAGGAAGCGTGTGAAGCCATTCCAGCGCTTGAGCATGTAGTCGATCGCCTGGGCGGCGGGCGCATGGCGCGAGAGCCTGGCCCGCTCGCCACGCATCCACTCTTCCAGTTCGGCGACGAGCGGCGCACTCCGTTCCTGACGCGCGGCAAGACGTTGCTGGGCAGGCAGCCCGTTGATGTCGCGCTCGATGTCGAACAGGATATCGATGCGCCTCACGGCCTCGAAGGCGATCGGTGAGATCGGCGGCGCGGTCTTGCCGCGACGCGCGTTGGCGGCGATGTCGGCGAGCACGAAGAACTTGCGCCGCGCATGGCTCCAGCAGAGCGCTTCCATCACCGGTCCGGGCTTGCGGTCGACGAGGTAGAGCCGGTTGTAACCGGCATAGGCATCGGCCTGCAGAATGCCGGTAAACTGCTTCAGGTGCCGCTCGGGGTGATCGCCAGACCGGTCGCGCGATGCGTGGAACAGGGCTGCAGGTGGCGATGTCCCGCCGAAGGGCCGATCGTCGCGGACATAGACCCAGGCCCGGCCGGTGTCGGTCTTGCCCTTCGCCAGGATCGGCACCGTCGTGTCGTCGCCGTGAAGCCGTTCCGCCGAGAGCACATGCTCCTCGATGAGCGCATGCAGCGGACGCAGCACCGCCGCGCATGCGCCGACCTGATCGGCCAGCGTCGACAGGCTCAGCTCGACACCTTCGCGGGCATAGCGCTCGCTCTGCCGGCTCAGCGGCTGATGCTGGCCGAACTTCTCGAACAGCACCATCGCCAGCAGGTTCGGCCCGGCGAAGCCGCGCGGCGTGACGTGGAACGGCGCCGGCGGCTGGGTGATCGTCTCGCACTGGCGGCACGAGAACTTCTCGCGCACCGTCTGGATGACCTTCCACCGACGCGGGATCACCTCCAGCGTCTCGGTCACGTTCTCGCCTAGCTTCGACAGCCTGGTCGAGCCGCAGCAGGGGCAGCTCTCGGGTGCGGCGATCACGACGCGCTCGCGCGGCAGGTGCTCCGGGAACGGCTTGCGCGACGGGCGCCGGCGCTCGAACGAGCGGACCGTCTGTGACCGGGAAGCCGCCCTTTCGGCAGAAAGTTCGTCCTCAACAGCATCAGCTTCCAGATCCTCGAGCTGAAGCTCCATCTGCTCGAGCAGCCGGGCCTTGCGCTCCGAGCGGCTGCCGTAGAGTTCGCGCCTGAGCTTCTCGATCTCCAGCTTCAGTCGTGCAATCAACGCCTCCGTTCCGGAGCTGACCGCCGCCGCGTGGGCGGCAAGAGCTTCGGCCTCGATGCGTGCGGCGCGCTCCGCCAGGATCATCGCGTGGGCGGCGGCGAGGTCGGAAGGGAGCGATTCAGCGTCGGGCATATGGAAATGGAATCATATCCACCGCCATGTGCAAGACCAAATCGTCAGCCGGTCGCCGTCGGCCGCCAGGTCTTCTGCGGCATGCGCCAGTCGATGCCTTCGAGTAGATAGCCGAGTTGGGCCGGCGTGATCGTCACGACGCCGTCGGCCGGCGATGGCCAGATGAAGCGCCCCCGTTCCAGCCGCTTGCAGAACAAGCAGGCGCCCTGGCCGTCGTGCCAAAGCACCTTGATCAGATCGCCGCGACGACCACGGAAGACGAACAGGTGACCATTGTGCGGATCACGCTTCAGCGTCTCCTGCACTACCAATGCCAGGCCCGGAAAGCCCTTCCTCATGTCGGTGTGACCCGTCGCCAGCCACACCCGCACGCCGCTCGGAACCGGGATCATCGCAACCCGAGCGCGTCCAGCACGCGCCGCAGCGCCTCGCCATCCACGTCGCGATCAACACGGACACGGCGCCCGCCGCCAAGCTCGATCTCGATGATGCCGCTCTTGCGGCGACGTCGGTTGGGAGACGCCGATGATGCCGGCGTCTCAACGACGGGCGGCTGGGCGGCAGGGACGATCTCGACCGGGACCAATTGCGTGGCGCCAACATCGACCCGATCACACAGCTCCTTGCGCCATCGGAAGAGCTGGCTGACGTGAATGCCCGCCGATCGCGCGACCTCCGAGGCCGTCACGCCAGGCTCGAAAGATGCCACCACCAGGCGCTCCTTCTCCTCACGCGACCAGCGGCGCCGTCTCTCGACCGACGTGATCACCTCCACTCGCGGCATCGTCATAGGGCTACTCCTAGGATTGTCCCTAGGACTTCCGACGTTCGCCCTCAGACCGCAAGGCGGCCGTCACCGGAGGGATACGGGTTAAACCCGAGGATGACGAAGCTCGAGGGGCGCCGAGGGGAGGAAAAGGGGGAGGGGCCCCAAACTGCTAGAGAAAGAAGCAGGTGTGTGCGCAGCTGGAGCTTGATGAGCTAGGGATCTACGAAACCGCTGAGAATGCTGGTGATCCCGACAGGATTCGAACCTGTGACCCTCAGATTAGGAATCTGATGCTCTATCCTGCTGAGCTACGGGACCGCCGATTGCGGATATAAACGCTTCGGTCGCGTTCGCCAACCGTTTTGACGCCCAGCTCAACGCCCGAGCGCCTGTTCTGCGAGGCGGACCCAGTAGGAAATACCGTGGGGCAGGGCGTTGTCGTTGAAGTCGTAGGCGGGGTTGTGAAGGTTCGCCGTGTCCCCGTTGCCGACGAAGATGAAGCAGCCGTGGCGCGCCTCCAGCATGTAGGAAAAATCCTCGCTCGCCATCAGGGGACGAAGCTGCGGGTCGACCTTTCCGGCACCGGCGATTTCCTCCGCGACCCTGATCGAGAATTCGGTTTCGTCGGCGTGGTTCACCGTCACCGGATAGTTGATGATGATCTCGACGTCGGCGCTTGCGCCGCAGGCGGCAGCGATGCCTTCGGCGATCTCGCTGATGCGGSGGTAGGTGGCGTCGCTCACTTCCTGCCGCAGCGTGCGAATCGTGCCGCCGAGGAAGGCGGAGGTCGGGATGATGTTGTGGGTATCGCCGGCGTGGAACTGGGTCACCGAGACGACGGCGGCATCAAGCGGGTCGGTGCCGCGCGAGACGATCGTCTGCAGCGCCTGGACGATCTGCGCGCCGACGACGATCGGGTCGATTGCCTTGTGCGGCATGGCGGCGTGACCGCCCTTGCCGTTGACGGTGATCCGAAACTCAGCGGTCGCCGCCATAATCGGGCCGTGGCAGATCGCAAACTCACCGACGGGCAGGCCCGGCATGTTGTGCATGCCGAAGACGCTGGTGATGCCGAAGCGGTCCATCATGCCGTCCTCGACCATCGCCTTGCCGCCGGCGCCGCCCTCCTCGGCCGGCTGGAAGATCGCCGCAACCGCGCCCCGGAAATTGCGGGTCTCGGCAAGATATTTTGCCGCGCCGAGAAGCATTGCTGTGTGGCCGTCATGGCCGCAAGCGTGCATGACGCCGGGCTTCTGCGAGGCATAGGGCTTGCCAGTGACTTCGGTGAGGGGCAGCGCGTCCATGTCGGCGCGCAGGCCCACCACCGGGCCGTCGCCAAGTCTGCCGCGGATGATGCCGACGACGCCGGTGCGGCCGATGCCGGTGACGACCTCGTCGCAGCCGAATTCGCGCAACTTGTCGGCAACGAATGCAGCGGTCTGGTGAACGTCGTAGAGGAGCTCCGGGATCGTGTGGAGGTGGCGGCGCCATGCGGTTACTTCGTCATGCATTTCGGCGACGCGATTGATGATCGGCATGAGAGCATCCTCTTCAGAAAGCCATGGAGGCGCGCGCAGAGTGCGCCGCAGCATCGGCAGGTTCTTTGCCTTCTTGGCGTCACATAGGTTAAATAGCAAGAACGGACTTACGGTCCGGGCGCAGAGGCGGCGGGAGGTCCCTGGCTGCCCGCATTGTTATTGTGCCGGACGGCGCGACAAGGGCGGTTTCGCAATGAAGTTCAGGACAATGGTCATCGCGGGTCTCCTGCTGTCCCTGACATCGGGCAGCAGCCTGGCAGGCCCGGCGATGCTGGTCGACCTCGATACGGGCAAGGTGCTCGAACACGAAGATGCGTTCGCACCCTGGTATCCGGCTTCGCTCACCAAGCTGATGACGACGCTGGTGGTGTTCCGCGCCATCAAGGCGGGCGAGATCACGATGCAGTCGCCGGTCAAAATCTCCGAGCGGGCGGCGAAGGAGCCGCCGAGCAAAATGGGCTACAAGCCCGGCACCGTGATCTCCTTCGAAAATGCCATCCGCATCCTGATGGTAAAGTCGGCGAACGACGTCGCCACGGCTGTTGCCGAAAGCCTCAGCGGCTCGCGCCAGGCCTTTGCCGAGCGGATGAATGCGGAGGCGAAGCGCCTCGGGCTCGCGGCCACCAAGTTCGTCAACCCGCACGGGCTTCATGCCGACGAGCAGACGACTTCGGCGCGCGATCTTGCGATCATCGCCATGGCAGTCTGGAACGAGTTTCCCGAATATCATCATTTCTTCGGCATCGAGGCGTTGAAGACCGGCAAGAAGACGATCGACAACCACAACGACCTCATCATGCGCTTCGAGGGCGCGAACGGGATGAAGACCGGCTACACCTGCCCGTCGGGCTTCAACCTGATCGCGACAGCGGAGCGGGGCGGGCGCACATTGATGGCCGTCGTCGTCGGCGAGCCCACGGTCGAGGCGCGTGCAGACAAGGCGGCAAACATGCTGGCGCGCGGTTTTGAGACGAAGGGCGACAATGCCCCGTTCATCGCCCAGCTGCGCCCGAGCGGCAAAGAGCCGGCGGCTGCGGTGAACCTTCGCCCCGTGATCTGCACGCCGGAACACTGGAAGTCGGTCGAGGCGCTGCGGGGGCCGGAAGGCAAGCCGCGCTATACCTCGCCGCATCTGAAGGAGCCGCAGCGCGAGCGGGTCGCAGTTGCGATCACCACCGGTGCGAGCGGTCCGGAATCGAAGGCGCCGCGCTATGCGGACGTGCCGATCCCGACGCCGCGCCCGGACTACAATCCCACAAACGTCGCGGAAGGCGGCTGATACATGCCAAATACGCCCATTGCGGTTTCGATCCTCACCGGCTTTCTCGGTGCCGGAAAAACGACCCTGCTCAACCGGCTCCTGAAGGATCCGGCGCTCGAGAGTACGGCCGTCATCATCAACGAGTTCGGCGAGGTCTCGGTCGACCACATGCTGGTCGAGCAGGCTTCGGACGGCGTCATCCAGCTTGCGGATGGGTGCCTCTGCTGCACCGTGCGCGGTGAGCTCGTCGACACGCTGGCCGAGCTGATCGAGAAGTCGCAGCTGGGAAAGATCCAGCCGCTCAAGCGGATCATCGTTGAGACGACGGGATTAGCGGATCCGGTGCCGGTGCTGCATTCGGTGATGGGCGATCCGGTGCTGGTGCGCATGCTGCGCCTAGACGGCGTGATCTGCGTGGTCGATGCCGTGAACGGCGCTGCGACGCTCGACGCGCATGAACAGGCCGTGCGGCAGGCGGCGGTCGCGGACCGCATTGTCTTCACTAAGGCGGACCTGGCGGAAGAGGGCGGGGAAGCCGGACTACGCGCGCGGCTGCGGGCGATCAATCCGACGGCCGAGATCATCGATGCCGGAAGCGGCGAGGCAGGCGTGGCGGCACTGTTCGAGTGCGGCGTCTACAATCCGGAGACCAAGTCGGCGGACGTGCGCCGCTGGCTTGGCGAGCAAGAGCACGCCGGGCATCACCACCACCATCACGACCATCACGATGACCATGAGTGTGAGGGCCATGGCTGCACTCATCCGCACCATCACCATCATCACCACGATGAGCGGGTGAAGAGCATTTCGCTCGTTCATGACAAGCCGGTCTCGTTCTCGACGGTGGAGATGTTCCTCGACCTTCTGCGCTCGACGCAGGGCGAGCATCTGTTGCGCATGAAGGGGGTGATCGAGGTCGTCGAGGACATGGAGCGACCGCTCGTCATCCACGGCGTGCAAAAGCTCCTGCATCCGCCCGCATGGCTGCCAGAGTGGCCGGAGGGCCCGCGCGGAACGCGCATCGTCTTGATCGGCTATGATTTGTCCGAAGACTATACGCGCCGCCTGTTCTCGGCATTTGTCGGCGAGCCGATGATCGACACTGCCGACAGCGCGGCGCTCTCCGACAACCCGCTGGCGATCGCGGGCTTTCGTCCCTGAACTGGAGTGAGATGCCGGATCGCGATTGCGGTCCGGCTAACGCTCAGGCGCGCTCGATCAGAAAGCGGTGTCCGGCGCCATCTACCTGCTCGCTGGAGATCAGCTTGTGACCCGCCTCGTGGCAGAAGGCGGGAATGTCGATGACGGCGAGCGGATCGGTGGTTTCGACCCAGAGCCTTGCGCCAGCCGGCATACCGGAAAGACGCTTGCGGGCACGCAGGACCGGCAGCGGGCAGTTCAGCCCCCTGAGGTCATAGATTTCGGCATTCTCGTCGTTCAACAGATCAGCCGCCGAACATTCCAAGCAGACGGCTGCGCAGGCCGGGCTTTTCCGCAACCGCGGTTTCCGGCTGGACAGTGCCGGTTGCCTCGGCAATGGCGCCCTCGGCGCGGGCGTTGTCAGCCGGCGTCGGCACGACGGCGACCGTCGCCGGAGCCTCGGCAGGCTTCGGGGCAGGCTTTGACTCGGCGACAAGGACCTGCGGCTGGTCGAGTGTCGGCGGCTCGCGCGTCACCCGCTCACCACGAGCGCGGCGGCGCGACCAGTCGGACACAAGCAGAGCCTCCTGATAGCCCTTGATCGAAGGCGAAGGCGCCTTGTCGCTCTTCTTGTTGAGAGCAGCGTCGAAGGCCGACTGATAGGTCTTGAGATAGCTCTGGTAGGCGGCTTCAAGTGTCGCCGACCGGCTCATTGGCGGGCAGGCCGCGACCGGATTGAACGTCTTGCCGGCTTCTGGCATCGCGTTGAAGACGTAGCGCTTGCCGCAGACGTCGACCTTCGGCGGCACCTTCGTGAGCTCGAAGTGGTCGTAGCCCTCCTTCAGCATGGTCCAGAACTCGTAGTTCGGATCATCCTTGTAGCGGGCCATGTTCCCAGCGGTCATGCGGAACGGGAAGGCCTGGATCTGGAACGCTTCCTGGCCGCCCTTGAAGGCGTCGCGGGCGAAGGCGTAGATCTCCTCGACCTGCTTGTCGGTCATCGAGTAGCAGCCGGCGGACGAGCAGGCGCCGTGTACCATCAGGTGCTGGCCGGTGCGGCCGTGCGCACGGTCATAGTTGTTCGGGAAGCCGATGTTGAAGGACAGGTGGTACGAAGAGCGCGGGTTCATCTGGTACGGACGCACCGTATAGAACCCTTCAGGTGCCTGACGGTCGCCCTCGACGAATTTCGGCCCGAGCCGGCCCGACCACTTGCAGATATCATAGGTGGCGGCGAGGTCGTAGCGGCCGTTGTCCTTCTGCTTCCAGACTTCCAGCACCGCCTCTTCCTTGAAGATGCGGATCATGATCGGCGAAGTGGTAGACATGCCCTTCGCCTTGAGGGTCTGGACGACCTTGGCGGGCAGCGGCTTGTTGGCCTTTTCGCTCGTCGGGGAGATGTCCTCGAGCGTCTCGTTGCAGCCCGAGATGAACAGGGCCGCGATCAAAAGGCCTACAGTGGCAAATTTGGTCGTCATGGATCGATCTGCTCTGGTTCCGGACACCAGTCCGACGCTTGGGCTCGCACGCCCTGGCAGCGACAATAGACGGGTTAACCTTGCAAAAACCTTACTGCAATCTTTACCTAATGGCACGCAAGCAAAAACGGCGCGCACAGGCCGTACGCGCCGATATGCTGAGAGCCAGTTGTGGCAAAAGCAGGGCTGCAGTTAGAGGTTGCGGCCCATCGCCAGGAACTTTTCGCGGCGATGCTCGCGGTAGTCGATCGGCGTTGCGGCGAGCTCGGCAAAGCCCTTTGCGATCTGGTCGCCGGTCGCCTTGATGACGACTTCCGGCGAACGATGCGCACCGCCGAGCGGCTCGCCGATGATGCCGTCGATGATCTTGAGCTCCAGCAGGTCCTGCGCGGTGATCTTCATGCTGGTCGCGGCGTCCTTCGAACGGGTCGTGTCGCGCCAGAGGATCGAGGCCGCGCCTTCCGGCGAGATCACCGAATAGATCGCGTGCTCGAGCATGTAGACCTTGTTGGCGACTGCGATCGCGATCGCGCCGCCCGAGCCGCCTTCGCCGATGACGACGGCCACGTTCGGAACCTTGAGGCCAAGGCAAGCGGAGGTCGAGGTGGCGATCGCCTCAGCCTGGCCGCGCTCCTCGGCGCCGATGCCCGGATAGGCGCCTGCCGTGTCGACAAGGCTGACGACCGGAATGCCGAAACGGTCGGCCAGCTCCATGACGCGCACGGCCTTGCGGTAGCCTTCTGGACGGGCGCTGCCGAAATTGTGCTTGAGGCGGGTCTGGGTGTCGTTGCCCTTTTCAAGGCCGAGCACCGCGACGGACTCGCCGCGGAAGCGGGCGAAGCCCGCAACCATCGCCTGATCCTCGCCAAAGGCGCGGTCGCCCGCGAGCGGCGTGAAGTCCGTGAACAGAGCGCGCACATAGTCGAGGCAGTGCGGGCGGTCGGGATGGCGTGCCACCTGAACCTTCTGCCAGGGCGTCAGGTTCTTGTAGGCATCGCGCAGGGCGTCCTGGGCGCGCTTCTCGAGCCGGGCAACCTCGTCGCCCACATCAACGGCCTCGCCGCTCTCGGAAAGCTTCTTCAGCTCGAGAATCTTGCCTTCGAGGTCGGCAACGGGTTTTTCGAAATCGAGATAATTGAACATTCGCCGTGTCGTGTCCGAAGGATGGTCTAGGAGCGAAGATGCCCCGGAAAATGCCATGCGCGGGCGCAAACGCACGCTTCACATAACGGTCATAAGACTAATCGGCAAGCGGATGATGCCTTGTGACCAGTTCGATGAGCCGGTTTTCGAGCACATGGGTGTAAATTTGCGTCGTCGATATGTCCGCGTGGCCCAGCAGTTGCTGCACCGCGCGCAGGTCCGCGCCGTTCTGCAGCAGATGGCTGGCAAAAGCATGGCGAAGTACGTGCGGCGACACCTTTGCGGCGGGAATGCCCGCGCGTGCCGCCAGCGCCTTCAGCTCGCGCGCGAAAACCTGGCGCGGCAGGTAGCCGCTTTCGGAGTCGGCCGGGAACAGGTACGGGCTTTCCGCCCATGAGGGGTTCCTGTCGCGGGTCGCAATCCAGTCGCGCAGCGCTTCCTTTGCCTTCGGCGACAGAGGCACGATGCGGTCCTTGCCGCCCTTGCCTCGGACGGTGAAGAAGCGCTCGTTGCGCAGCGCCACCGTCACCGGCAGAGAGACGAGCTCGGAGACGCGCAGGCCGGTTGCATAGAGCGTTTCGACGAGTGCATGCAGCCGGCAGGCCATGAAGCGGGCGGCATCGGTTGCTGCCTCGCGCTTCTCGGCTTCGGCGCGCGCAAGAAGCTTCAGGACGGCGTCCTCCTGCATCGTCTTCGGCAGCCCGGCCAGCTTCTTTGGCGCGTCGATCACGCCGGTGGGGTCGTCCTCGCGGATACCTTCGGCGTGCAGGAACTTGAAGAACTGGCGCAGCGCCGAGAGTTTTCGCGCCTGTGAGGATGCCGCGAAGCCGCGCGCCGCGATGTCGTCGAGCCAGCTGCGGATTTCCGCCGAAGACACGTCATCAAGCCGGCCGCCGAAGAACTCGGCCGCATCTTCAAGGTCGCGCCGGTAGGCCGCGAGCGTGTTTTCGCTCGCGCCGCGCTCGGCGCTCATCATCTCGAGAAATGTTTCCAGCCGGACGGCCGCCTTCATCGCTGTCACTCCGTCCCCCTCCGGGCGACCCTAGCCAGAACAGCCTTTCTGAATGGTGAACCGCTCGGAACCGTGGTGAAGGCGCTGCGTTGAAATGGCGAAAGGTGAACACGCCATGGAACACATCGCAGCATTCATTCTCGCAGTCACATGCTCGGGCGACCTCAAGGATTGCCGCGAGCTGCCCGCGCCTTTGCCGGTGTACGAGCTCTACGAGGATTGCGCTGCGGACCTTCCGGCAGTCCGTAAGCGCTACGGCAAGCACGAGAACCTCTATGTCGAATGCATCGAGGTCGATCCGATGCTGGCCGAGGTCGATTCGGAAATCGTGTGGGACGTGACGCCCGAACACGGATTAACGGCCTCCGTGGAACCGATTGACGACGAAGAGGTTCTTGTAGCGTCGAGGCAATCGCGCAACGAAGAATCGAGATCACTACAGCCTTAGGTAGTGGCGCTCTTGATGCTGGCGTTGCGATAAGGCATCGTTCCCGGAAGGGGCGGGTCCAACACCTAGGAGGTATGTATGAGGAATATGTTGTTCGCGGCCATTGCCGCTCTGACGATGGCAGGCTGCACGACCGCAGAACAAGCGGGTACCGTTGGCGCGATCGGTGGCGGCCTCGTCGGTGCAGCCGCTGGTGGCACTGAAGGCGCACTGATCGGCGTCGTTGCCGGTGGTGCTGGTGGCTACCTGCTTGGTCGTATGGCGGACCGCCCGGGTTACTGCCAGTATCGCCACGCACGCACCGGACAGGTTGTCGTCGATCGCTGCTACTGATCCGCAGCAAGACAAACAAAAAGGGCTCGGTTTTCCGGGCCCTTTTTTGTTGCCATACGGGCCTTTTTCAGGCGAAGGCGCGCATGGCTCCGGGGCCCGGAACGGCGCCGGGGGGGCACTTGCCCATGATGATCATGCCCAGCACCTCGTCCTTGGTGACGTCCTGGGTGCGGGCGGTTCCGACAACCTGCCCATTCTTCATCACGCAGACGCGGTCGGCGAGGTCGAACACGTCATGGATATCGTGGCTGATCAGGAAGATGCCGATGCCGTCGGCCTTGAGCTGCTTGACCAGCTCGCCGACCTGGGCCGTCTCCTGCGGACCCAACGCTGCCGTCGGCTCGTCCATGATCAGGATCTGTGCATTGAAATAGATGGCGCGGGCGATCGCTACCGACTGGCGCTGGCCGCCGGACAGCTTGATGACCGGCTCCTTGAAGCGCTGGAAGCGCGGGTTGAGACGGCCCATTACCTTGCGAGTTTCCGACTCCATTGCAACGTCATCCAGCGTGCCCCATTTGGTGCGCAGTTCGCGACCCAGGAACAGGTTGGCGGCGGCGTCGACGTTATCGGCGAGCGCCAGCGTCTGGTAGATCGTCTCGATGCCGTACTTCTTGGCGTCGCGCGGATTGTTGATGATCGCCGCTTCCCCCTTCACGAAGATCTCACCCGCATCGCGCTTGTAGGCGCCGGAGAGGATCTTGATCAGTGTCGACTTGCCGGCGCCGTTGTGGCCGAGGAGGGCGACCACCTCACCTTCGTAGAGATCGATCGAGGCATCATCGACCGCGTGGATACCACCGAAGGCGATCGAGATGTTGCGCATTTCGACAAGCGGGGTGCCGGAAGGAGTGCCATTGTTTGCCATGATCATCTCCTCAGCCGATGCGGCGGCGATAGAGGGTGTCGAGCCAGACGGCGATCACGAGCGCGAGGCCGACGACGATGTTCTGCAGCGGCGTGTCGACGCCGAGCAGGATCATGCCGGTAGCAAGCGATTGCATCAGCACCGCGCCGAGCATCGCGCCAGCAATGGTGCCGACACCACCTGACAGTGACGTGCCGCCGATGACGGCCGCCGCGATGACCAGCAGCTCGTCGAGCGTGCCCTGGGCATTTGTCGCTGCGTTCAGGCGCGCGGTAGATATCAGCGAGCCGACGGCGGCCAGGCCGCCCATCAACATGAAGATCTTCATCGTCACCCAACGGGTGTTGATGCCGGCGAGCGTCGCGGCCTCCGGATTGCCGCCGATGGCGAAGACATAACGGCCGAAGCGGGTACGGTTGGTGACGAAGGTCATGGCAATGCCGACCGCGAGCGCCATCAGCACCGGAATGGCGATGCCGTGAGCGATGTAGGCACCCTCCGGCACCTCCTGGCCAAGGCTCTGAAAGTAGCGACGCACGATGCCGACCGGCCATGGATAGGAGTTCGCCACCAGCACGAAGGCGAGGATGAGGGCGCAGGCGAGTACCGCGAGGAACACCTCGGCCCAAAGGGGACGCAGCGGGAAGCGGAAGCGCTTGCGCTGGGTGCGGGCGTTCATCAGCAGCCAGATGACGGCAAGGCAGGCAACGATACCGACGATCCAGCTCCAGGTAGAGCCGATCGCGCCGTCAGGCCCGCCGCCCATCAGGCGGAAGGTCGCGTCCATCGGCGCGACGGTGCGTCCGCTCGTTACCCACCAGGCCGCGCCGCGCCAGACAAGCAGGCCGCCGAGCGTGACAATGAAGGCGGGAACGCCGAGATAGGCGATGACGTAGCCGTGCAGTGCGCCGATGGCGACGCCGACGCAGAGGCCGACAAGAGCGGAAATGATCCAGATGGTCGGGTGGCCGAAGCCAAGATATTGCGGCAGGAATTCTGCCTGCGTCACGCCCATGATCATTCCGGTGAAGCCGAGGATCGAGCCGACCGACAGGTCGATGTTGCGCGTGACGATGACCAGCACCATGCCGGTCGCCATCACCGCGACCGAGGACGACTGGACTGACAGGTTCCAGAGATTGCGCGGGGTGAGGAACAACCCGCCGGAAAGCGCGTGGAACACCAGCCAGATGATCAGCAATGCGCCGACCATGCCGAGCATTCGCGTATCGAGTTCGGTGTCCTGGAGAAATCGTGCAACTGGGCCAAGTTCGCTAGCGCGTGCCCGGTCGACGGGCGTCTGAGCAGCCGCGTCCGACATGGTATCCTCCCGTTTCCGACTATCCTTCTGCGGGACGCGCCGGATCATTCACTTGATCAGACGCCGCGGCTGCAGTCAAACCGCGGCGCCTGTGGCAAGGCTGTCAGATCAGCCGCAGACGTCGACCGTGCCCGGCTTCACGCCCTGGCAGACGACGTCCTTGGACACCCAGCCAGCGTCGATGACGACGTTGAGGTTGTCCTTGGTGATCGGGACCGGCTTGAGGAAGATCGCGTTCATCCCGACGCCGTTCGGGCCGTCCGACCACTTCGTGGCGCCCTCGACCTGGTCGAGCGCCTTGCCGTCGGCGAGCTGGTTGGCGATCTCCGCGGCGGCCTTGCCGAGTTCGCGAGCGTCCTTCCAGACTGAGACGGTCTGGGTGCCGAGCGCGATGCGGTTGAGCGCGGCATGGTCGCCGTCCTGTCCGGAGACCGGAACGGTACCGGCGAGGCCCTGCGCCTCAAGCGCGGCGATGGCGCCGCCGGCGGTGCCGTCGTTGGAGGCGACGACCGCATCAACCTGGTTGTTGTTGGCGGTCAGGAACTGCTCCATGTTGCGCTGGGCATTCGCCGGCAGCCAGCCATCGGTGTAGGCTTCGCCAACATTCTTGATCTTGCCGCCGTCGATCGCTTCCTTCAGCACTTCCATCTGGCCGGCGAAGAGGAAGTCGGCGTTCGGGTCGGCGCCGTTGCCCTTGATGAAGACGTAGTTGCCTTCCGGCTTGACGTCGAACACGGCCTTGGCCTGCAGGCGGCCAACTTCCTTGTTGTCGAAGGTGAGGTAGAAGGCGTCGGGGTTCTCGATCAGGCGGTCATAGCCGACGACCGGAATGCCCTCGGCAACGGCCTTCTCGACGGCCGGGCCGATCGCGCTGGCGTCCTGCGCGAGGATGATGAGGGCGTCGGCGCCCTGGGCGATCAGCGCCTCGACGTCGGTCAGCTGCTTGGCAGCAGAGGACTGCGCGTCAGCGGAAATGTACTTGTTGCCCGCGGCTTCGAGCGCCGCCTTGATTGCCGCCTCGTCAGTCTTCCAGCGCTCCTCCTGGAAGTTCGACCAGGAAACACCGATGGTCTTTCCCTCTGCGAGGGCGCTTGCAGCCATCGTCAGCGACAGCGCAGCACCCGCAAGCAATGCGGTTGCAAATCTTCTCATAATGTTCCTCCCATTCGGGCCGTTAGGCACCAAGACGAAACTCTTTTTTTCGAGCTTCGAAAAAATGAATGACTCAGCATTTGGGTCATGTCAATATCTTCGCGCCCGCTCTGTCCTTTCGGGATGAGGAAAGCTAAACCCGCTCGCGTCCAATACATGGAGGAAATTGGTATGACGGTCGGTGTGCGGCACGACGATCTGCGCCGGAAGAACCGGGCGATGGTAATCGCCTCGGTGCGCCGCGCCAGCCAGCCGTCGCGTACCGAGATCGCCGCGGTCACGGGCCTGAGCAATTCCACCATCTCAACGATCTCCGCCGACCTCATCTCGGAAGGCATCCTGACCGTTGCGCAGTCCGGCGAGTCGGGCGTGCTGAAGCGCGGGCGGCCGCAGGTGGCGCTGGCGCTGCAGCCGCGCGCAGCTTCCGTCGTCGTCATCACGCTGTCGCTCAACTCTCTGGCGGCGGCCGTCATCGACTATTCCGGCCGCGTCATCGTCCACGAATTCTCGAAGCCGCCGACGCTCACGATGAGCGAGCAGGAGTTGCAGGAAGCGGTGGCGGATGCGGTGGAGACGGTGATCGGCCGCGCCGGCGACGAGGTTGGGCCGCTGCTGCGCATGACGATGGCCGTGCAGGGCATCACCGACTCCGACAAGCGCACGCTTCTTTGGTCGCCGATCACGCCGCATAGTGACGTCCGTTTCGCGGACCTCCTCGAGAACCGCTTTCGGGTGCCGGTCACGGTCGAGAACGACTGCAACATGATCGCGGTCGCGCTACGGGCGCGCGATCCGGAACGCTACGGCGAGAATCTGATCGCAGTGCTGCTTTCGAATGGCATCGGCATGGGGCTGATCCAGCGGGGGCAGCTGTTCACGGGTTCGCACTCGTCGGGCGGCGAGTTCGGTCACATGATCCACATTCCGGATGGAGCGCAGTGCCGCTGCGGTCGGCGCGGCTGCGTCGAAGCCTATGCCGGCAACTATGCGATCTTCCGCCATGCTCGTGGGGAGAGCGAGTTCGCCCAACCGGCGGCCGACATCGACGATCTGACGATGACGGCGATGGCGGAAGCCGCGCGTGGAGGCGACGGCCTTGAACGCGAGGCGTTCAGGCGGGCCGGGGAGGCGCTGGGATTTGCGCTGGGCAGCCTGTTTGCGCTGTTCGACCCCGCGCCCGTCGCCTTTGTCGGCCTCGGCACCTCAGCCTTCGACGTGATCGAGCCGGCGATACGTGATGCGCTCGCCCGCACCGCGGGCGGCCAGCACAATGCCGAGATCGACTTTGCGATGCAGCCGGACGAGGCGCCGCTGATCCGTGAGGGCTGCGCCTACCAGGCGCTCACCCACGTCGACCAGGAAGTGTTTGCCGCCGGCGCAGCGGTGCCCGCATCAGCGCCGCGGCGGCGGAAGGCAAGGGTTCTGGCGGCTCAGTAGCCGGCCTTGATGCGCTCGAACTCGGCGATCAGCTTGGCCTTGGTTTCGGCCGGCAGCGGATTCGAGAACAGGGTCTTGTCGATGAACTTGTCGATATCGTCGTAGCCGAACTCGCTGAGCTTCTCGGGATCGGCGGCTTCCATCGACTTCGAGTTGCTGTGCCCGTAGCCCCAGTCGCTGACGAGGTAGGTGCCGACGTCGGGCTTCATGAGCGCGTTGAGGAAGTCGTAGGTCTTGTCGACATTGCCCGGTGCGTCCTTGAGGTGGACGTAGCCGCAGACCCAGGTCGACAGGCCTTCGTCGGTATCGCGCTTCATCGCGACCGGCACGCCGTCAGCCATCAGCGTCGTCGGTGTTTCGGCCCAAGCCCAAGCGAGATCGACCTCACCGCCGGCCATCGCCTGGCTGAGCTCGGTGTTGTCGAGCCAGTAGAGACGTACGTTCTTGTGCACCTCGCGCAGGAATGCCGACGCCTTGTCCCAGTCGGCATCGGTCATCTTCGTCCAGTCGGTAAAGCCGGTGGCGAGCGCCGCGAGCGCATAGGCGTCATCGACATTGTCGGGTATCGAAACGCGGCCCTCGAACTTCGGGTCCATGAACGCCTTCAGAGACTGGATATCGGCCTCCTGCACCTTGTCGGTGCGGTAGACGACGAGGGTGTTGCCCCATTCGAAGGGCAGGAACCACGCCTTGCCCTCGGCATCCGTCATCAGGTCCTTCATGTTCTTGAGGCCCGGCAGGATGTCGTTCCACGCCTCGATGCGCGAGGTGTCGAGCGGCTGCAACAGTCCGGCGTCGCGCCATTTGACGATGTTCTGGGAGCAGGGATGGGCAAGGTCGGCCTTGAAGCCGGCGCGCAGTTTCTCGAATGCTTCGTCCTCATCGCCGAAGAAGGAGAATGACGGCGAATCCCCGTGCTTCTCGACATATGCCGGATGGAAGCCGGGATCCTCGTAGCCGGCCCAGTCGAAGACGCTGACGTCACTGTCGGCCGCAAATGCGGTGCCGGTGAGCGTCGTGGCGGCTGCCAGCGCGATGGCGGTGCCGTTGCAGCCGGCTGCCTGAAATGCCTTTCCTCATCGTCCTCACTCCCATTCTTCCTCTGGTTCGCCCCATCCGGGTGGGTCGTCTTACGCGGCCCTTGCCGGAAAATGCTTCGGGAACAGCGATGTCAGCATCGCCTTCGCCGCTTCGTGCGCCTTCTCGCGCGTCATGTCCTGACCGCGCATCATGATCCGCAGCCACAGGCCTTCCAGCATCGCGTCGAGCGCGAGCGCGGTGTGGCTGGCATCGAGCGGATAGCCCCCGGCTTCGATGAGTTCGGCGCAGAGGTCGGTCAGTGTCTGCTGGTAGACTTCGTCACGCGCGCCGCAGAGCGCCTGATAGGTCGGCCGCGACTTCGCCTCGCCCCAGAAGGCGCACCAGGCGGCGATCTTGCGGCGGCTGGCAACTGAGCGGTCAAAGTCAGCGGCAACAAGCGCTGCAAGGCGCTCCGCCGGGTCGTCGCCCGCCTTCGCCAGCGCATTGCGCCAGTGCGCCGCATATTCATCGGCCATGTACTGGAGCGTAGCGATGAGCAGCTTTTCCTTGCTCTCGAAATGGAAGTTGACGATGCCGCGCGACAGGCCCGCACCATCAGCGACGTCCGCCAGCGTGGTTTCCGAATAGCCGCGCTTTGAAAGCGAATCGATCGTTGCCTCGATCAGCTGCTGGCGGCGGGCTTCCTTGGAGGCCTTGCGTCCGCGCTTTTCAGTTTCGGGCGCCACTTCCGCCGCCATCGTCTTTCTCATGATGTCGTTCTGCTCCAGCATGGCCGGTCACTCCGGCTTTCGTCCGCGCAGATCAGGGGGACGGCGCTCACCTAAGTCAAGGACCTTCCGCATGGCCGTCCAGGTGCAGGCTCTTTCCTCCGGCCCGCCGGGAGAGAGGTACCCGTCACCCCACAGCGCCCCGAGGAAGCGGATGGCGGTGTCGTCGTATTCGGCTCATGCAACTGCGTGTCTGCCATGCTGCATTCCCGTTGCCTGCTCGTGCCGGCCGCAGCCGGGACACCATTGCCGAAGCCTAGCGCACATTGGCGAAAACACAAGAATACTTGCTGAACATTCATTCAAAATCTTGAACGGGAGCTCTGGACAGGCTGCCTGCCTCCGTGGCAGGCTTGGGCCAATAACAAGGGGAATCCCATCGGCGTTCTTCGGAGGACGGGCCGCCGCATGAAGACCTACGACGCCATCGTCATCGGTGCCGGCCATAACGGCCTTGTCAACGCGTGCTACCTGCAGCGCGCGGGGCTCGACGTCCTTGTCCTCGAAAAGAATGACTGGATCGGCGGCGCGGCAGTGAGCCGGGAGCTGACGCCGGGCTTTATTTATTCCAATTGCTCCTATGTCTGCTCGCTGTTCCGGCCCGAGATCATGCGCGATCTCGAACTGCCGAAATACGGGCTGCAGGTCATTGCATACGAAGGCGGGGCGGTGCTGACGCAGGATGGCGACTATCTTGTGAGCTATCGCGACCACGAGGCGCACCGGCGCGAGTTCGCGCGCTGGTCGCCGCGCGACGCGGAAGCCTATGAGCGATATTCGCGCGACGTGACGCGCCAGTGCCGTTTCATCCAGCCGCTGCTGATGCGCACGGCGCCGGACCCAACCAGTTTCAGGCCACGGGACGTATCGGAGCTCGTCTATCTCGGCCGGAAGTTCGCGGGGCTGACGGCGTACGAGATGGCTGAGATGCTGCGCTTCTGGACCATGTCGATCTCCGACTTCCTCGAAGAGTATTTCGAGACCGAGGTGATCAAGGCCTATCTGGCCCTGTCCGGGATCATCGGCACGGCGCTGGGGCCGATGTCGCCCGGAACCGCCTACGTTCTGCTGCACCACTACATGGGCGAGGTCGACGGTTCCGTCGGTGCATGGGGGTATGCGCGGGGGGGAATGGGGGCGGTCACGCAAGCGCTGGCCGCCTCCTTTCGCGCCTCCGGCGGCACGATCCGCACCGAAGTGGAGGTCGAGCGGGTGCTGGTCCGCGACGGCGAGACCAAGGGCGTGGTGCTCGCGGGCGGCGAGGAGGTTCATGGCCGGCTCGTCGTTTCGAACGCGGACGTCAAACGTACCTTCCTCAAGCTGGTCGACGATCGCGAGCTGCCGGAGCCGTTCCTGCGCCGGGTGCGCAATTTCAAGATTCGCGGCTCGTCGGGCAAGGTGAACATTGCTCTCGACTCCATGCCGGAATTTCCGGCGCTGCCGAAGGACAGCCCGTGCCTGCGCGGCGACCTGCACTTCACCGACACCGTGGAACGAATGGAACGCGCCTATGACGGCTGGAAGGCCAGGCGCTGGTCGGCGGATCCATTCCTCGACATGGTAATCCCTACACTGCTCGACCCCACCATGGCGCCGCCCGGCAAGCATTTCATGAGCTGCTTCGTGCAGTACTGCCCGCCGAAGGTGGAAGGGCGCGACTGGACCGACGCCGACCGCGACGCATTCGGCGAGACGGTCATCTCGCAGGTCGCCGACTATTCGCCGGGCTTCCGCGACCGCATCGTCCACATGGAAGTGCGCACGCCGCGCGAACTCGAGGCCGAGGTCGGCCTCACAGAGGGCAACATCTTCCAGGGCGAACTCACCTTCGACCAGCTGCTGTTCAACCGGCCGGTGCCCGGCTACGCGCAGTACCGCTCGCCGATCAGGGGGCTCTACATCTGCGGCTCGTCCACGCATCCGGGCGGTGGTGTGATGGGAGCGCCCGGCCGCAACGCCGCCGCGGAGATCCTGCGCGACCTGAAGAAGCCCGCCAGCCACATGAGCGACGCCCATGACGTCCTTTGATGCGATCGTCATTGGCGGGGGGCACAACGGACTGGTGGCAGCCGTCACGATGGCGCGTGCGGGGCGCAAGGTGGTCGTTCTGGAAGCCGCCAGCGAGATCGGCGGCGCGGCGCGGACGGAAAACTTCCATCCCGGCTTTCGTGTCTCGTCTCTCGCGCACGTCCTCAACCGACTGCATCCGGCGGTGATCCGCGAGCTTGAGCTCGACAAGCTTGGGATGACATTCGAGGGGCGCTCGATGCCGACGGTGGCGCTGTCCCCCACGGGTGAGCACGCCGTCCTGCGCGGGGCCTATGGCAGCGCGGTAGACGGTGTCAGTCCGACCGATGCTGCCGGGTGGAAGGAGTTGCGCGAACTGCTGCTCAGCCAGGTCGAGGTGCTGAAGCCGCTGCTCGCACGCCGGCCGCCAGACCTCGAGAACATGGCGATCGTCGAGAAGCTGGCGCTGGGTGGTCTTGCGCTGTCGCTGCGCCGTCTCGGCAAGGAGGGCATGCGCGACCTCCTGCGCATGCTGCTGATGAACGTCGACGACGTCTCCGGCGAATATCTTCAGAACGATGCGCTGCGCGGGTTGCTTGCCTTCGACGCGGTGCTTGGCAGCCATCTCGGGCCGCGTTCGCCAACCTCGCTGATCGGCGGCCTCTACTACCGGCTGGCAGGCGAGATCGACGGCCAACCCGGCGGGCAGATGCTGCCTAAGGGCGGCATGGGCGCGGTGATCGCGATGATGCAGCGCTCGGCCGAACGGCGGGGCGTTACGATCCGCACCGAAGCTGCGGTGGCCCGGATCCTGATCGAGAAGGGCAGGGTGGTGGGCGTCGTGGTGGCAAACGGCGAGGAAATTCGCGCCCGCACGATCCTCTCGGCCATCAACCCGCGCACGACCTTCGTTGATCTCGTCGGCCCGCGGGAACTCGACACCGGCTTCCTGCGCAAGATCCTGAACGTACGCATGAAGGGCAATGTCGCAAAGCTGCACCTAGCCCTCGACCGCGTGCCGGAATTCACCAACGTATCGGCCGAGGATCACAAGGGCCGCATCGTCATCGCGCCGTCGAGCGATGCGGTCGAAAACGCGTTCAACCCGGCCAAGTATGGTGAGTTCTCGTCCGAGCCGGTGATGGAGATCGTGCTGCCGAACATGTCGGACCCGATGCTCGCGCCGGATGGGGCGTGCGTGTTGTCGGCCTGCGTCCAGTTCGCGCCATATGCGCTCAGGGAGGGGTGGGAGACCGGCAAGCCGCGGCTGCAGGCAGCGATCGTGGCGCAGCTCGAGCGGTATGCGCCGGGCATCGGCAAGTCTGTTGTGGCGAGCGAGTTGCTCACACCGGCCGACATCGAAGCGCGCTTCCGCATGCTAGGCGGCCACTGGCATCACGGCGAGCTCCAGCCCGACCAGATGCTGATGTCGCGCCCCGTCTTCGGCGCCGGCGGCTATGACACACCGCTCGATGGGCTGTACCTCGCTGGTGCCGGCTCGCATCCCGGCGGCGGCATCTCGGGCGTCCCCGGCCTCAACGCCGCCAAGCGGGCGATTGCGGTAGAGAGGTAGGATGATGAGGAGGCTGAGATACGGCGGCGTTGGGCCCCGACAATCCTCTGACAGCAGGGCTGCTGGGCTGTCCCCACCCCTAGCCCCTCCCCACAAGGGGGAGGGGGACTTCAGGGAGGGATGGTCAGGCGCAGAGGTGCCAGTCCTCCGCAGTCGCAACGACGCTTGCTTGGTTTCCACCAAATCGTTGCTCACAACGTCCTGACCGATGCGGTTCGAACCGCTGACGAGCAGGCCGAGCCCTTCACGGGCAACGCTTCCCCCCTTGTGGGGAGGGGTTAGGGGTGGGGGTACCAATCCCGGGAGGTTGCCATGCACGTGAACGCAAGCGCCCGGAAACAATCCCAGTCCCACATCAACCAGCTACGGCGAGAAACGCCGTTCCATCCGCGCCTTACTGCGCTGTCGCAGCAGAACGACTGGTATTCATGGGCGGGCTACAAGGCGCCGCATTCGCTTTGGGACGAGGAGCTGGAATATTTCGCCATCCGCAGCCAGGCGGCGGTGTTCGACATCTCGCCGATGACCAAGTACCGCATCACCGGACCTGACGCCGAACCCTATTGCAATCGTCTCACGCTCCGCAACGTCGCTAAACTGCGGCGGGGACGGGTGCAGTACACCGCCTGGTGCGACGAGCAGGGGCATGTGCTCGATGACGGCACGCTGTTCCGGTTGTCGGCTGAGGACTTCCGCCTCTGCTGCCAGGAGCGGCACCTGCCGTGGCTGCTCGACTCGGCGATCGGCTTCGGTGTCTCGGTGCGCGAGGAGGCGGACGAGATCGCCGGTCTCGCCCTGCAGGGGCCGACCTCCTATTCGGTGCTGAAGGCGGCGGGGTTCGATGGCGTCGAGCGGCTGAAACCGTTCGACCTCGCCGAGTTCCCGCATGAGGGCGCCACAGTCACAATCTCGCGCACCGGCTTTACCGGCGATCTCGGCTACGAGCTGTTCGTTGCGA
This sequence comes from Aminobacter sp. J44, assembly GCF_007829415.1. NCBI lineage: Bacteria > Pseudomonadati > Pseudomonadota > Alphaproteobacteria > Hyphomicrobiales > Phyllobacteriaceae > Aminobacter > Aminobacter sp. J44. The sequence goes on from NZ_VLJG01000067.1 coordinate 130,700, forward strand.
AGGACGCGGGGCTAGCATTGTGGGACCGTCTGTTCGAGGCGGGAAACCTCTTCGGCATCCGGGCGATCGGCTACACGGCGCTCAATCGCGCCCGCATCGAGGCGGGGTTCATCGTCGCCAATGCCGATTTCGTCACCGCCGAGCATGCGATCCGCGCCGACCGCGTGCGCATGCCAGAAGAGATCGGGCTTGGCTGGATGGTCGATCCGGACAAGGGCCATTTCAACGGCCGCCGCGCGATTCTCAAGGCGCGCGAAATGGGCAACTTGCGCCATGTCCTCGTCGGGCTGGAGATCGAAGGCAACGTCCCGGCCGAGCACGCGATCGTCTACCATCGCGGCAAGCGCGAGGCCGGACTGGTCACCGCCGGCATCTGGTCGCCGGTGACAAAGCGCAACATCGCGATCGCATCGCTGAAGCGACCCTATGGCGTGACCATCACCGATGATCTCTGGGTCGAGATCTATGCCATGCGCGAGCTGCAATATGTGAAGCTGATGAAGCGCGCGAAGATTGTCGAGCGGCCGTTCATCTCGCTCGAACGGCGCACGGCAACGCCGCCTGGCGCATTCTGAGATGGAACGGGACGCGGAGTGGGAAGAAAACTGGGCGCTGGTGAACACGCCCCTCGGGGAGCCGTGGTCCGGCCGGGCGCGCTATGCCGCCGCCATGTATTTCTATCGCAAGGGTGTGCTCAGCGCCGAGGCGCTCGAGGTCTACCGCGTGTGCTCGCGGCTCGACAATGAGGATCCCTTGCCGGTCATCCGCGAGCGCGGCGCCGGCAAGGGATGGCTGGAGCTGTTCGGGAAGGGTGGGGGCTAGTCCTCCTCGACGAACACCTCCTCGCGCTTCTTCCGGACCGACGGCATCAGCACCACCACGAGCACGATCACCGACATGACCAGCAGCGTCGCGCTGATCGGACGGGTGAGGAATACCGACGGGTCGCCCTTAGAGATGATCATCGCGCGGCGCAGGTGCTCTTCCAGCATCGGGCCGAGCACGAAGCCGAGCAAGAGCGGCGCCGGCTCGCAGCCGAAGCGGACGAGCGCGTAGCCAAGCGCGCCGAACAGGGCGAGCGTGTAGAGGTCGTAGGGGTTCGAGTTGATCGAGTAGATGCCGATCGCGGCGAAGGCCATGATTGCCGGGAACAAGAGGTAATAGGGGATCGTCAGCAGCCGCACCCACAGGCCGATCAGCGGCAGGTTGAGCAGCACCAGCATCAGGTTGCCTGCCCACATCGAGGCGATGATGCCCCAGAACAGTTCCGGGTTCTGGTTGACGACGTTCGGGCCCGGCACGATGCCCTGGATTATCATTGCGCCGATCATAAGCGCCATCACCGGGTTGGCGGGAATGCCGAGGGTGAGCATCGGAATGAACGAGGTTTGCGCGCCGGCATTGTTGGCTGATTCCGGTGCTGCAACGCCTTCGATCGCGCCCTTACCGAACTCCTGCGGTGTGCGCGAGATGCGCTTTTCCACAGTGTAGGAGGCGAAGGAGGCGAGGATCGCGCCGCCGCCGGGAAGCACGCCGAGGATCGAGCCCAGAGCCGTGCCGCGCACGACTGGCATGAACATGCGGCGGAAGTCTTCGCCCGATGGCCAGAGGTTCGTGACCTTCTTCACCATCACGTCCCGGTCGGTTTCGTTCTGCAGGTTGCGCAGGATCTCGGCAATGCCGAAGACGCCGACTGCAACGGCGACGAAGTTGAGCTCGTCAGAAAGCTGCGGGATGCCGAAGGTAAAGCGCTGGGCGCCCGAGTAGAGGTCAGCGCCCACAAGGCCGAACAGCAGGCCAATGATAATCATCGCAGTTGCCTTGAGGATCGAGCCGTGGGCAAGCGCGATGGCGCAGACGAGGCCAAGCACCATCAGCGAGAAATACTCAGGCGAGCCGAAGTTGAGGGCGGCCCGTGCCAGCGGCGGCGCGAATAGCGCGAGGATCACGGTTGCAACGGTGCCGGCGAAGAACGAGCCAAGTGCTGCGGTGGCGAGTGCAACGCCCGCGCGACCGCGTTTCGCCATCTGGTAGCCGTCAATTGCCGTGACCGCAGAGGAGGACTCACCCGGCAGGTTGATGAGGATCGCGGTGGTCGAGCCTCCATACTGCGCACCGTAGTAGATTCCGGCGAGCATGATCAGCGAGGTCGACGGGTCGAGGCTGAGCGTGATCGGCAGCAGCATCGCAATGGTCGCGGTTGGCCCGATGCCGGGCAGCACGCCGACCAGCGTACCGAGCAGGCAGCCGAGAAAGCAGAACATCAGGTTATGCGGCTGCAGGGCGATCGAGAGACCGAGATAAAGGTTCGATAGCAGGTCCATCTCAGCGCACTCCGAAGATCGGTCGGGTCCACGGCTCGACCAGCGGCCCGAAGACGCGCAGTGGCAGGCCGAGGCCGATCACGAAGACAAGGACGCAGAAGATGGTGAGCCCCAGCGACAGGCCGATCGCCGCACGGGGTGACATGCGCCGGCTGGCGAAGGACGTGATGAAGGTGGTGATGAGCAGCACCGGCGCGATGCCGAGCGGGCGGATGAGCAGGCCGAAGATCACCGGGACACTGAGCAGGATGGCAATACCGCGCCATGGAAGCGGCCCGCGCTCGACATCCTCGTAGCCGATGCCTTTGACGATTGTCGCGATGCCGAAGACGATGAGAAGGCCGGACAGAACGATCGGGAAATAGCCCGGCCCCATGCGGCGGGCAGTGCCGATGTCGAGCCCGTAGAGGGTCATGAGTCCGAAGAACAGGCCGATGCCGACGAAGATCGCTCCGGCTCCGACATCACTTCTGTTGAAGGTCATCGTTCCTCCCTAGCGAAGAAGGTGCCGACGCGACGGGGCCACGTCGCGCCGGCGAGGTCTGCCGAGGCAGAAAATCAGTCGGCGTAGACGCCAGCGGCCTCGATCAGCGGCTTCCAGCGCGCGATCTCCGACTCAACCTTCGCCTTGAGGGCGGCCGGGGTGGCGTTCTCTTCCGGCTCCGGCTTCGTGGCGAGGGCGGCGAAGCGCTCGATGACGTTATTGTCCTTGAGCGCACCCTGCAGCGACTTGCTCAGGCGCTCCACGATCGCCGCATCGGTGCCCTTCGGGGCATAGAGGCCGTGCCAGATACCAAACTGCATCGAGGCAAGACCACCCTCGGCCGCGGTCGGAAGGTCCGGAAGCTGCTCGAGACGCTCGCCGCTCGTCACCGCGTAGGCCTTCACCGCCTTGGCCTGGATCTGGCTGGTGGTATTGGTGGTCTGGTCGCACATGAAGTCGACCTGGCCGCCGAGCAGGTCGGTCATCGCCGGACCGGTGCCCTGGTAAGGCACGGTGGTGAGCTGCGTTTCGATCTCGCTCATGAACAGCATGCCGCACAGGTGCGAGGCGGCGCCGATGCCGGCATTGGCGTAGGTGACGTCGTCCGCGTTCTCCTTCAGATAGGCGATCAGGCCCTGGAGATCGTCAGCCGGGAAATCTGGGCGGGCGATGATCGTCATCGGAACCTCGGTGACGAGGCCGGCATACTCGAATGACTCGAGCGGGTTGTAGGAGAGGTTGCGGTAGAGCGTGGCGCTGGTGGCCATGCCGATGTGGTGCAGGAGCAGCGTGTAGCCATCCGGCTCCGCCTGTGCGACGCGCGCCGCGCCAACCGTGCCGCCAGCACCGCCGACGTTTTCAACGATCACCTGCTGACCGAGGTCGCGGCTCATGGCTTCTGCGACGAGGCGAGCGACCGTGTCGGTCGGGCCGCCGGCCGAGAACGGCACGACCATGGTGATGGTGCGCTCCGGATAGGTCTGGGCGCTGGCGAACTGCGGCAGCACCGCCAGGGCGGCGGCGATCGAAAGCGACGCAAGCAAGTTCTTCATGTTTTCCTCCCAGGGATCTGGTTTGTACGGCCGGCGCTCGATTCCCCCCGAGCCGGCCTTGGGGCGCAGTAGGAAACGCCGTTACATGTAGTTCAACGCTCACGGCGGCGTCCGGATGCGTCTTCCGGATTCAAATGCTCTCGATGGGTGGAATCCGTAACATCAGGCCGGGTGGATGTGTGGAGACCTACACATCCGGGCTTCATTCGGCGGAGTTGCGGCGGTCAAGGCGGTAGCGCTGCATCTTCTCGTAGAGCGTCTTTCGCGAAATTCCGAGCTCTTCATAGACGGGCTTCAGCGCGCCGCCATGCGCCTGCAGCGCGCTGGCGATGACGGATCGCTCATAGCGCGCGACGCGCTCGGCAAGGCTCAAACCTTCCTGTTCCTCGTCAGGATCTAGCCCGTCGACGCCAAGGCCGAGCACATAGCGGTCGGCGGCGTTGCGCAGCTCGCGGACATTGCCAGGCCAGTCGCGGCGCGCGATCGCTTCGAGGATGTGGGCTGGCGGCTCAACCGGCTCGCGGCGGTAGCGGCCGGCTGCCTCGCGTAGCAGCTGCAGGAACAGGATCGGCACATCTTCGCGCCGCGCCGCCAGGGGCGGCACCTTCAGCGTCACAACGTTCAGCCGGTAGAGCAGGTCGGCGCGGAAGCGGCCCGCTGCCACCTCTTCTTCAAGCTCGATCTTGCTGGTGGCGATGAAGCGAATGTCTAGCGGGATCGGCTCGTTGGAGCCGAGACGGACGATGACGCGATCCTCGATAACGCGCAGAAGCCGTGCCTGAAGGACGAGCGGCATCTGGCCGATCTCGTCGAGCAGGATGGTGCCGCCGCGCGCATGCTCAAACTTGCCGTAGCGAGCGCGGAGCGCGCCGGGAAAGGCGCCGGCCTCATGGCCGAACAGCTCGCTCTCGATGAGATTTGCAGGCAGCGCCGCGCAGTTGATGACGACGAAGGGCCGGTCAGCCCGTCCGCTGATATCGTGCAGCGCGCGCGCCGCGACCTCTTTGCCAACGCCAGTCTCGCCGATGATCAGCACGTCGGCGTCGGTGCCGGCGACGGCGCGCAGGCGATAGCGCAGGTCTATCATCGCCTGCGAGCGACCGGGCAGCCGGCTTTCAAGATCGTCGCGCTTGCCGGCGGCTGCGCGCAGCAGGCGGTTTTCGAGGACGAGACGACGCCGGTCGAGCGCGCGGGCGACGACGTCGGCGAGGTGCTGAGCGGAGAACGGCTTTTCAATGAAGTCGTAGGCGCCTTCGCGCATGGCGCGCACGGCGAGCTGCACGTCGCCATGACCGGTGACGAGAATGACCGGCACGTCGGGATCGATGTCCCGCACCCTGGTCAGCAGCGTCATGCCGTCCATTCCGGGCATACGGATGTCGCTGACGATGACGCCAGCAAAGCCGGGTGTGACGAGATCGAGGACAGCCTCGGCCGAGCCGAGTTCGCGGACGTCGAAGCCGGCAAGTTCAAGCGACTGACAGGTGGAGCGACGGATGTCTTCCTCGTCATCCACCAGCAGCACGGACGGATGTTTCATTCAGCAGCCTCGCGCGACTCGGCGGGGACATCCTGCTGCAGGACGATCTTCGCGATGGTACCGCCCTCGGGGTGCTGCTCCACGGAGAGCGTCCCGCCAAAGTCCTTGATGATGTTGTAGGAAATGGAAAGGCCAAGGCCGAGGCCCTTGCCTACGCCCTTGGTGGAGAAGAACGGGTCGAAGATGCGGCCAGCGATTGCGTCGGGAATGCCGGGGCCGTGGTCGCGCACCGTGATGGCGACCTTGCCCCGGCTGACGCGCTCGGCGGCAAGGGTGATGGTGCGGTTTTCGGTTCCCTCTACCGCGTCGGCCGCGTTGGAGATGACGTTGACGAGGACCTGCTGCAGCCGCACCGCTCCCGCCTTCACCCAGAGCGGCGATGGGCCCAGCTTCACCGCAAGCGCGGCATCGGCGGCTTTCAGGCGCCAGCCGACGATTTCCAGCGTGTCGCGGACGATATCGTCGAGGAGGACCGGCCCCAGCTTCTCGTTCGGCTTGCGGGCGAAATTGCGCAGGTGGCGGCTGATCGAGGCCATGCGCTCGGTCAGGCTGACAATGCGCTGGACGGCTTCCGCAGCTTCGTCCGTGCGCCCGCGCGCGATCAGCAGGCTGGCATTGTCGGCATAGGTGCGGGCGGCGGCAAGCGGCTGATTGAATTCGTGCGACAGGGCAGCCGCCATCTGACCGAGCGCGGCAAGCTTTGCAGCCTGGACGAGATCGGCCTGTGTCTTGCGCAGCGCGCGTTCAGTCGCGCGGCGCTCGGCGACCTCAGCCTTCAGCAGCCGGTTGACGTTGGCGAGGTCCGCGGTGCGTTCGACCACGCGGCGCTCAAGCTCTTCCTGCGCCTCCTGCTGGACCTGCAAGCGCTCGGCAAGCCGCGCCCGCCGCTCGAGCCACACGGCAAAGCCCATGGCGCCGAGCGCGACGAGCAGGACTAGCGCGGCAATAGTTGTCAGCACCTGGGTGCGCACGGAAGCCGTGTCGAGAAGCACCCGTACCGTCCAGTCGGCTTCTGGCATCTCCTCCGTCACCGTCAGGTGCTGGCGTTCGCCCTTGGCGTCGGAGATCGTCAGGAGATCGTGCCCGTCCTGCGAGGCCGAGCGGGTGACGGGAAGCTCCTTGAGGTCCGCATTGGCGTAGCGGCGGGTGGCGGCGGTGCGGGCAAGGCGCTCCTCGGTCAGCGGCTGGATGGCAGTAAACAGCCAGTCCTGCCGGCCGGACATGAAGACAATGCCTTCCGGATCGGTGACGATGATTTCGTAGTCACTGCCGCGCCAGCTGCTTTCAATGGCGTCGAGGTCCACCTTGAAGGCGACGACGCCGGCTATGCCGCCGTCGGTGTGGATTGGTGCGCCGAAATAATAGCCGCGCTTGAGGGAGGTGGTACCAAGGGCAAAGAACCGGCCCTTGCCGCGGTCGCGCGCGTCATAGAAGTAGGGCCGATAGCTGAAGTTTTCGCCGATGAAGGTGGGGTTCTGGTCGAAGTTGGAAGCGGCGATGGTGACGCCGTCATTCAGCATCACATAGACGTCGGACGATTCCAGCAGCGTGTTGACCTGCTTGAGGTAGAGGTTGATCTCATCGACCTTGGCGCGGTCCTGCGGATTTGACACCAGCTCTTTTATGTCCGGGTCGTCAGCCAAAAGTTCGGGCAGCTTTTCGTAGCGGGCAAGCTGGCCGCGCAGCGCGGTGACCGCGAGGCCGAGCGTGTTGTGCCCGCGCGCGGCGGCCTGGTCGAGATAGAGCGAGGTGGCGTAGCGATGGCCGAAGCTGGCGATCAGCAGGCAGAGCACGCACGCCACCGCCCCCAGGATGATCAGATGTCGCCGCCGGTACCGGTTCATGCGCGCCCACGTTCCTCCCGGGACGATCATAGACCGGCTTTTGACGCGGAGTCGAATGGCTTACTGGCGCAGGACGTCGCCCCATTCGGGATGGCGTTTGAACTGGGTCGCCGCAAACGGGCAGAGCGGGATAATCTTCTTGCCGGCAGCGCGCGCGTCCTCGACCGCCTGCGCCACCATCCGCACACCGATGCCCTGGCCGCGGAACTCCTCCGGGACGTGGGTGTGGTCGATGATGATCTGGCTTTCGCCGATGCTGGTGTAGGTCATCTCCGCCTCAGCGCCGTCCGGACCACGGACGACATAGCGGCCCTTGGCCCCGTTGCTTTCGCGGTTGATCGGCAGGTCGTCGGTCATGAGGCGGCTCCTGTCTTGTCGCGGGTGAGGAAGCGCTGGGCCGCCTCCATTTCTGCCGGGCGGACTTCGTGCCCGCCGTCGTGCCAGAGCATCTCGACCGTAGCTCCTTGCCGGGCAAAGTCGCCTGCGAGGCGCTCGGTGACCGGGGCTGGGCAGATCGGGTCGTGCCGACCGGCGGTAATCAGAATGCGTGTGCCTTCAAGCGTGCCGGCAACCTCCGGCTCAAACGGGATCAGCGGGTGCATCAGCACCGTTGAGTCGAACAGGCCGGGGCGAGCGAACAGCACGGAAGCGAGGATGTTGGCGCCGTTCGAATAGCCGAGGCCGACGATAGCCGACGGCTTCTTTTGGTCCCGATGCGCCTCGATGAACGCGGCCATCTTCTCCGTCGCTCGGGCAAGGTCTTCCATGTCGTAGACGCCTTCGCCGGTGCGGCGGAAGAAGCGGGCGGCACCATGTTCGGAGACGTCGCCGCGCGGAGAGACGATGGTTGCGTCCGGCATCAGATGGCGGCCGAGTCCGAGGAACTGGTTCTCGTCGCTGCCGGTGCCGTGGAAGACGAACAGGAGAGGGCCGCCGGGCGCGCCGGCGACCTCCTTGTGAATGAAGCTGTCCCTGGTCATGGTCAGTCCCTGATCGGCTCGAGGTGGCTTTCGAGGAAGCTGCGCAGATGCTCATGCTGCCTCGGCAGCTTCAGCGCCTCGCCGAGATGCGCCGTGTCCTCGTCGCGGTCGAAGCCGGGCTCGTTGGTCGCAACCTCGAACAGGACGCCGCCCGGGGTGCGGAAGTAGATCGCCCAGAAGTAGTCGCGGTCGATGACGGGAGTTACCTGGTAGCCGGTGTCCATCAGCGCCCTGCGCACTTCGAGCTGCTTCTCGCGGTTCTCGACCGCGAAGGCGACGTGATGGACCGATCCCGCGCCCTGCCTTGCATGGTTGATCAGCGGCAGCGTCTCGATGTCGATGAAGTTGGCGCCGTTGCCTTCTCCCTTCACCGCGTAGCGGCGGATGCTGCCCTCGCGGTCGATTTCCTCGTAGTTCATGAACCTGAGGAGCTCGGCAGTGGCGTCGCCGTCCTGCAACCGCATGGCCACGGAATGGAAACCACGGATGGCCTCATCGTTGCCGACGCCGCCATTGGTCCAGGGAGCACGGTTGTCGTCAGCCGTTTCGACGAGGACGAAGCCGTCGCCGTCCGGTCCATCGAAGGCGAGCCGCTTCTCGCCAAAGCGCTCTTCCGGGCGAAGGCCGGTGACGCCATTCTCGACCAGCCGCTGTTCCCAGTACTTAAGCGTGCCCTGTGGCACGGAAAAGGCAGTGACGCCGACTTCGCCAGTGCCGGGCTTGCCGCGCGCAGCATGCGGGAACGGGAAGTAGGTCATCACCGTCCCGGGCGTGCCAACCTTATCGGCATAATAGAGATGGTAGACGTCAGGCGCGTCGAAATTGACGGTCTTCTTCACGCGGCGCAGGCCGAGCTTGCGGGTGAAGAACTCGTTGTTCTCGGATGCGTCGCGGGCGAGCGACGTGACGTGATGAAGGCCCCTGATCTGCTCGAGCATGGTCTGCTCCTTTCTCCTCGCGCCGTCGGATGGCGGCTGTCCCCGCCATATTTCGTGCATTCGTCTCGCGGCGGTAGAGCGGGCCGACGCTAAGGACTGTTCTGAAAAAGTGAACGACTGAACTGATATTGTTCAATACGCCCTGGAGTGACTTCCATACCGGCAATGCTATTGCTGTCGCCGCATGAACTAAAGCGCGAGCGCATAATGTCCACCTCGGCAACCAGACCAAACATCCTCCTCATCACCTGCGACCAGTGGCGCGGCGACAGTGTCGGCCTTGCTGGTCATCCCGTCGTACAGACTCCGAACACGGATGCGCTGGCACGCGACGGCGTCGCCTTCCTGCGGCATTATGCAGGCACCGCGCCCTGCTCGCCGGCGCGCGCGTGCATCTATACCGGCCTCTACCAGATGACGAACCGGGTCTGCTCGAACGGCACGCCGCTCGACGACCGCCACGATAACATCGCCCGCGCGGCTCGTCGCGCAGGTTACGATCCGACGCTGTTCGGCTACACGGACGTGTCCCCCGATCCGCGCCAGCATCATCCGAACGACCCGTTCCTGCGCAGCTACGAAGGCGTCCTGCCGGGCTTCACCACGCGTGTGCTGCTGACCGAGCATCAGAAGACGTGGCTCTCCTGGCTTAAAGCGCGCGGGCACGACGTGTCGAAGGGCTCGCCCGCGATCCACGTCGCACCGGGCACCGAGGGCAAGATCACCAACGCCGCGCCCGTCTACTCCAAGGACGAGACCGAGACGGCCTTCATTACCGACGAGTTCATCCGCTGGCTCGGCGAGCAGGAGGGGGCTGCCCCGTGGTTCGCGCATGTCTCGTTCATCCGCCCGCATCCGCCGTTCGTCGTGCCGGCACCGTACAACACCATGTACGATCCGGCCTCAGGTCCGGGCTTTGCCCGCGCGCAAGGTCGCGACGAGGACGCGGCTATCCATCCGCTGCATGCGCTGGCGATGTCGTCGCAGAAGGCGCGCAACTTCGTGCCGAGCGCCGATGCGAAGGTGTCTGACCTTACCGAAGACGACTTCCGCCTGATCCGCTCGATCTACTGGGGCATGATCACGGAGATGGACTTCCAGCTCGGCCGCATCTGGCAGGCGATCAAGGATGCCGGCATGTGGGACAATACCGTGATCGTTCTGACCAGCGACCACGCAGAGATGATGGGCGACCACTTCATCCTCGGCAAAGGCGGCTTCTTCGACGGCAGCTATCATCTGCCGCTCGTCGTCCGTGACCCTCGCCAGAAGGCACGCGGCGTAAAGATCAACAAGTTCACCGAGGCGGTCGACATCATGCCGACCCTGATCGAGGCGATGGGTATGGAGGTGCCAGCCCATCTCGACGGGCGCGCGCTCACTCCGTTCCTCGCAGGCGAGGAGCCGACGGACTGGCGCGACGCTGCCCACTGGGAGCATGACTTCCGCTCCGTCGAGAGCCGCAAGATGGAGGCGCATTTCGGCGTCGACTCCCGGGGCCTCAACCTCGCGGTCATCCGCACCGAGCGCTACAAATACGTCCACTTCGGCGGCGGGCTGCCGCCGGTCATGTTCGATCTGGTCAACGATCCGCAGGAGACGCGCAACGTCGCCAACGATCCGGCGTACCTCTCGGCGCGCGTCGAACTTGCCGAAAAGCTGCTCGAATGGCGGGCGCGCCATCTCGATCAGTCGCTGGCCCTGTCGGCCCTGACCGACGGCGGCGTCGCCGGCACCTTTGCGCTAGCACATCGCGCCTAAGACAAACGAAAAGCGGGCCCGCATCCTGGAATGCGAGCCCGCTTCAGGTCCGCCGCTCGCGGATTACTGTGCCGGGACTACCAGCAACTGGTCGTCACGATGCTCGGCGAAGGTGCCTTCATCGTAAGCCGGCTGGGCTTCCAGCTGTTCCTGGGTCATCGAAGTGTAGAGGTAATGGTTGCCGTCGCCGTCAGCCATGAAGGCGAGATTGTCCATGCTGACCGCCACCGACTTCTCGCCGACGCCAAGGAAGCCGCCCACATCGACGATCACCGCCTCAACCTTCCCGTCTTGCGACAGGACGACGTCGCTGATCTCGCCAACGTTCTCGTCGTTCTGACCGTAGACCGTGGTGCCGATGATGTTGTCGGCGCTCAGCGAACCGGCATCAACGTCGCTGAGGGTCGAGCGGTCGATAGCGGCAGTCTCGGTGCTGTCGGTGCCAAGATTGGTGGCAGCAGTGTCGTTGGCGGCGCCGGTGGTGGCATTATCGGAGTCGGTCATCGGAGCGGCGGCCGTCGTGTCGGAAGAACCGGCGGCATTGTCCGTACCGGTAGCGGGAGCGGCTGTGTCGGTCGCCGGTGCTGCTGCGCCGGACGACGAGTTTGTTGCTACGCCGATGTCCTGGCCGGTGGCCGGAGTGGTGTTGCCAACCTCAGCGGTCGCATCCTGCGGCGTAAAGGCAGAGCGGTCGAAGTCAGGCAGCGCCTCGAGCGCCTCCTTGTTGGTCGGGATCACGAGCCATTCGTCGCCGTCACGCTCCGCCCATTCGGCAACAGCGAACTCAAGGGCAACGTCCTTCTGGCCGATGCCAAGGAAGCCTCCAACACCCACAACCAGGGCTTCGACCTGGCCGTCCTGCTTGATGACCAGATCGGTGACTTCGCCGATCTTCTCGGCGTCGTCGCCGGTGCCGTTGTAGACGGTCTCACCCATCAGGTTGCTGGCGAGGTAGCCTTCGGCATGCTTGACCTTCGGAGCAGCCTGCTCGGTTTGGGCCATCGGTTCGGTGGTCGTGGTCGCCTGCGCGAATGCGCCGGAGGTGGCGACGAGGGTGGCAATTGCGGTAGTCGCCAAGAGATTGCGGATCATGTTAGAGTCTCCTTGTGCATGTTCCTTTGCACGACCGCGTCCCGGCCAAACTTTCGCAGAGGGAGGCCCGGGGCGCGGCCTTCACAGGTCGACAACGTTGACCGGCCCATCAAGTTCCGCCGCAACTTCAATCGTTCCCGCCATTCGTGCGGAGGAACGAAATGATCGTGGCAACGTTGCTGGCGAATGCGTTTTCAGGTGATCCTCAACAGGGACGGCGGCGCGCTGCGGACCCTTGATCTTGTGCGGTTCGAGGACGAGCTGCGCGAAGCGTTTCAGTCAGCGGGTCACCAAGCTGATGTTTCGATTATCGAGGGCAAGGATCTCGAGGAACACCTCGACCAGGCGCTTGCCAGCAACTGCGACGTCATCATGGTGGGCGGTGGGGATGGCTCGGTGTCGACGGCCGCAGGAAAGCTGATGGGCAGCGACAAGGCGCTGGCGATCCTGCCCGCGGGAACCATGAACCTTTTCGCTCGCAGCCTGGGCATTCCGCAAAACCTCGATCTAGCAGTGGCGGCCTTCGCAACCGGCGTCATTCGCAAGGTTGACCTTGCGACCGCCAACGATCGCATCTTCGTCCACCAGTTCTCGATTGGTCTGCATGCCAAGGTCATCCGCATTCGCGAACAGCACGTTTTCAATTCGCGGATCGGCAAAATCTGGGCGTCGGTACGCGCCGGGCTGAAGGCGATGTTCAGGCCGCCTCGGCTGCGCGTCGAGCTCGAACTCGATGGCGTGGGGATCGGACGAAAGACGGCCGGAATCGGTATTAGCAACAATGTGTTCGGGGAGGGGCATCTGCCCTATGCCGACGATCCGGCAGGCGGGGTGCTCGGCGTCTATGTCACCCGCGCGCGGCGGCCGGGCGACATCTTTCGCATGGCGATCCAGGTAGCGCTCGGGCGCTGGAAGGCCATCGATACGATCGAGGTGATGCAGGCGCATGAGGTAGTGCTGCGCCTGCTTTCCCCGCACAAGCGCTACGGCTGTGCCATTGATGGAGAAATCTGCCCCATCGATACCGTGACGCGCCTGAAGATATTGCCGGGGGCACTCTACGTTCTGGTGCCCTCCGAGGCGCTGTCGGCCAGTTAGTTGGTCGGCGTTGCGGGAGCCGGGGCTTGGCTCGGATCGCCGCCGACGGTGTTGGAAGGCTCGATCGCCTCGCCGAAAAGTTCGACGCCAACCCAGCCGATCGCCACGAGCACCAGCGCGCAGATCAGGATCATCAGAACCGGCCAGCCGCTGCGGCCCTGGCGGGCCTTGTTCGGCTCAATTTTTCTTTCCATGTAAAAAACTCCGGGTGACTAGTGGTCTCCCGGAGTGAATGCGCGGCTCTCACGCTTGTTCCGGCTCACAGCCCCTCGCGGCTCATTTTCCGGCGGCTGCGGGTGTTCTCTCGCCAGATTGCCCAGCCGAGAGCCGCAAGTGCAGGCGCCAACAGCGCCGCCGAGCGGCCCTTGCTGCTCGACAACAGCGTCGGAAGCGCAGCGACCGCAGCTGCGCTCGCAACTGCCGCCATCTCGCTCTGGCGCCGCTGGGCGGCTTTCTTTGCCTTCGACTTTGCCGATAGACGATGGATCAGCAACACCAGCAGCGCGACCAGTACGAATGCGCCGCCGAAGCCAAGCGCCGCTTCAATGGCACCGAATCTGCGCGCCGCGGCAATGAAGGCCGCGAGCAGCAGGAAGGTGACGCCGCACAGCAAAAGAGCGCCGGCGATGATGTACATCACCAGCGCCTTGCGCATGCGGCCAAGCGACTCCGCTGCCTCGCCTGAGACAAGGCCGGTAATGAGTGTGGTCAGCATGGGGCGGCCCTAGCGACGCAGGACCGCGAGGAGGTAGCCAATGCCGGCCGCTATCGCGAGCGCAGTGATCGGCTTCTCGCGCACGGCCTCGGCGATCTGCTGTTCGATTTCGCTGGCGTTGGACTTGAGCGCGTCGATCGCCGCCTCGCCTTTCGCACGCAACTGTTCTGCGCCTTCGCTCGCAACCCGCCGCGCTGCCGAATAGGTATGTTCTCCGGTTCGGGAGAGCTGCTCTGCCAGCGCCGCAACGTCTGCGCGAAGCCGTGCAATTTCGGCTTCCAGGTCGGCTACTGACGTGGTGGTGTTTTCGGCGCCGGCTCCGGCAGCCGCCCGTGGTCCTGTTGCCATTGCAAACTCCTTGACTGCTAAACGGTGATCAACGCACGGGTGAAGCCGGGGTTCCGGCGCCCGCCAACGACAGGCTAGCTCAACGCCGTCGGTAGATGAAGCAAAGAAGAAGGTCGTGCCTCTGCCGGGAGATCTTCAACTTCCGTTGCGTCATCCGAGAATTTATTCTTAATGATCGACAAGCGCTGCCTGCTGCGCCACAACTTAACCCAGCACAGGGAGGCTTAACCCAGCACAGGGAGGCGCTCAGTTGAACACGATGCCGCTGAACGGGCTTCATGTTCTCGTCCTAGAGGACGAGTTCCTGATTGCCATGGATGTGGAGGATCTGTGCCGGGAACAGGGGGCGGCCAGCGTCTCGATCGTCCGTAATTTCAATGATCTCAGGGCGTTCGCCGACGTCAGGATCGACGCGGCAGTGCTCGACGTGATGCTGTCCGGAACGCCAACCTTCGACTTTGCGAAGGAGTTGCGGGAGCAGAACGTGCCGTTCGTGTTTGCCACCGGCCATGCGGACGATGCGCAAATGTTCAGCGAGTTTTCGGGTGTCGAAGTGGTGGGCAAACCCTTCGCCGGTCCCGACCTTATCCGCGCGCTGGAAGCAGCAATCGCCTCCAGTCGCGATATCAGGCTGCACTCGAGCCCATGACTTGGGCCGATATCGAATCGGGGCCATAGTCAGCCTCGCCTGAGACGCCCAAAATTTCCTGCAGGCGGCTGCGCGCGCGGCTGACACGGCTCTTGATCGTGCCGACGGCCACACCGCAGATCAACGCCGCCTCTTCATAGGAAAAGCCGGAGGCACCGATCAGGATGATCGCCTCGCGCTGATCCTCGGGGAGCGTTTCAAGCGCGGTGCGGAAATCGTCGAGGTCCATCGAGCCGTGCTGGCTGGGG